>CADBTH010000046.1 GCA_902797495.1 uncultured Ruminococcus sp. | reverse complement strand
CGTTTTTGAATCAGCTTCTGTGATTCACCTGTCGGCATTTCCACGTCATCCGACTCATTAATTTCTTTATAATCTTTAGTGTTTCCTCTCGTTCTTTTGATTGTATAGACAGCAAGCAATATTAGCCACGCAAGAATAATAATTCCTGCAAACACAACTGCTATAATTATTCCTTTGTTGTTCATTTTCCCCTCCGTTTTATGTTCAAAAACGAGTTATTGTTCTTCCGTTCTTATCAAGTTCATCGTGATCAATTATTGATTCTTTTTGATCTCCATACAAATCTCTTTCTTTTATTTAAGCTTCAGACCGTCGGAAAAAGCGTTGCCGACTCTTCCGCCGACCTTGTAATAACCGTGCGTGTAGGGGTCGAAAGAGATCGCTTCGAGCGCGTCGATATCGACCTTTCCGTCGCGCAGCTTGTCCTCTTCCACGGAAGTTCTGAGAACTTTTCCGATCACTCCCAGTCCCGTCGCGTCGTTCTGATACTCGACGAACTCGCACTCCATGGCGATCGGCAGCTCGTTGATGACGGGAGCGTCGACGAGGTCGGACTTTACGAACGTCAGACCGCTCTTTGAGAGCTTATCCGGCTCCTTGTTGCCGCTGACGACTCCGAAATAATCCGCTTCCACGACGTGCGCGGCGTCCGCGATATGGATAACGAAGCCCCCTCTTTTCTTGATGTTCTGAACGGTTTTGTGCGTTTCCGTAAGGTTCAGCGCGACCGCGTCCCGGTCGAGCATCGTTCCCCACGCCGCGTTCATAACGTCGACCGTTCCGTCGTCGTTGAAGGTCGAGATGAGAAGGACGGGCATCGGGAAGATCGCCTCCGTCGTTTTGATCTGTTTTTTCATTATATACTTTCCTCCTGAAATTGATTTCAAATGAATTTTCCGGTCACGCTCTCGCGGCACCGCTTCACGTCCTCCGGCGTTCCGCAGACGACGATCCGTCCGCCGTCCTCGCCACCCTCGGGGCCCATGTCGACGACGTAGTCGGCAGACCTTATCACGTCGAGATCGTGCTCGATGACGACGACCGTCGCGCCGTGATCAATGAGAGTTCTGAAGACTCTCATCAGAGTCTCAACGTCCTGCGGATGAAGCCCGATTGTCGGCTCGTCGAAGACGAAGACCGAGTCGTCCTGACGGCGTCCCATCTCGGACGCGAGCTTCAGTCTCTGCGCCTCGCCCCCGGAGAGACCGGGAGTCTCCTCACCGAGCGTGAGGTAGCCGAGTCCGAGGTCGCGAAGAGTCTCGAGGCGCGGCCGCACGGCGTTCATCTCGCCGCAGAACTCTATCGCGGTGTTGACGTCCATATCCATCAGCTCGGGAAGCGTGCGCTCCTCGCCTTCGCGGTTTTTATATTTTATCCTTGCCGCCGCCTTCGAGTAGCGCGAGCCGCGGCACTCGGGGCAGGGGATATCGACGTCGGGCAAAAACTGAACGTCGAGCGAGATCTGACCCGTTCCGTCGCAGACGGGACATCTGAGCGAGCCCGTGTTGTATGAGAAGTCGCCCGCCTTGTATCCCGCGCTCTTTGCGCTCTTCGTTCTGCCGTATATCTTTCTCAGTTCGTCATGGACGTTCGCGTACGTCGCGACAGTCGAGCGTACGTTTATACCGATCGGTGTCGCGTCGATCAGCTTCACGTGCTTTATCCCGTCCGCCTCGATCCGCTTTACGTGGTCGGGCAGCCTGCCGCCGCCGCACAGGGACGAGAGCGCCGGAACGAGGCTTTCGAGGACGAGCGTCGTCTTGCCCGAGCCAGAAACGCCCGTGATGACGGTCAGCACTCCCTTGGGAACGGCGACTTTCAGCGGTTTAACCGTGTGGATCCCTTCGGTCTCCATATATATCCTGCCGCCTTTAAAAAGCTCTGCGGCAGGTCTGCCGTTTGTATTTTTGTTCTCTTCCCTGAAGTATTTGCCGATAACGGACGCGCCGTTCCCGCATATATCGCCGACGGTCCCCTCGGCGATGACGCGTCCTCCCTTCGCTCCCGCTTCGGGTCCCATCTCGATGAGCCACTCCGACTCCTTCAGTATCTGTATATCGTGGTCGACGAGAAGGACCGAGTTGCCGTCGCGGACGAGGTCGCGCATGACCCCGTTCAGCCCGACGATGTTCGCGGGATGAAGCCCGATCGACGGCTCGTCGAGAACGTAGAGGACGCCGGTCGTTCTGTTTCTGACGGCTCTGGCGAGCTGCATCCTCTGCCTCTCTCCCGTCGAAAGGGTAGAGGACGAACGGTCGAGCGTGAGGTATCCGAGCCCGAGATCCAAAAGGCGCGCGGCGACTTCGAGGTACGACTCGCATATGTTTTCCGCCATCGGTCTCATCTCCTCCGGCAGGGAGGAGGGAACGGCCTTCACCCACCCGACCGACTCCTTAAGAGTCATCTCGCACGCTTTGTCGAGGGATATCCCCATGAGGCGCGGAGCGCGCGCCGCATCCGACAGCCTCGTGCCGCCGCATTCGGGGCAGACCTCCTCCTTGAGGAACTTCTCGACGCGCTTCATCCCCTTTTCGTCCTTGACCTTGTTCAGGGCGTTGAGAACGGTCGCCGTTGCGCTGTAATACGTGAAATCCATCTCTCCGGCGGTCGCCGTGTCCGCCTTTTTGGGGCGGTAGAAGATGTGCTTTTTCTCCATCGGGCCGTCGTAGACGATCTCTTTTTCTCTGTCCGTCAGATCGCGAAACGGGATATTCGTCCGCACGCCCATGGCGCGGCAGACGTCGGTCATCAGCGACCACATGAGCGAGTTCCACGGCGCGACGGCGCCGTCGTCTATCGATATGCTCTCGTCCGGTATCAGAGTGCTTCGGTCGACTGTGCGAACGCTCCCCGTTCCGCCGCATCTCTTGCACGCGCCCTGAGAGTTGAACGCCAGCTCCTCGGCGCCAGGCCCGAAGAAGCGCTCGCCGCATTCGGGGCAGACGATCTCCTGCATCAGAGCCACCTGAAAACCGGGAGGCGCGTAGTGCCCGTTCGGACAGCGGTGGGACGAGAGGCGCGAGAACATCAGGCGAAGGCTGTTCAACAGCTCCGTCCCCGTACCGAAGGTCGAGCGTATTCCGGGGACTCCAGGCCGCTGATGGAGCGCGAGGGACGCGGGGACGTAGAGCACCTCGTCGACGTCCGCTCTCGACGCGTGGGTCATTCGCCGTCTCGTGTAGGTCGAGAGGGATTCGAGGTATCTTCTCGACCCCTCGGCGTAGAGGACCCCGAGCGCGAGGGACGACTTTCCCGATCCCGAAACGCCGGCGATACCGACGATCTTGTGAAGCGGGATATCGACGTCTATATTTTTAAGGTTGTGCACCCGCGCGCCTTTGACTTTTATTTTATCAGGCTGTTCCATTGAAGTTTTCTTTCCTTAGTAGTTTTTTGATGCCGTCGCGGCGCGCCGGACCGGTCTCTTCTGCCTTCCGAAGCGGTATATCAGGACGAACACCGTGAAGACGTAGAGCACGCTTATGAGGATGTTGACGTACATCTGCTCGCGGAAAACGAACATGAGGACGGCGAACAGAACTGACGACGCGGCGGCGGGGATCAGGAAGCGGCGGCACCGCTTCATCTCCGGCTTCGCGTACGTGAGAAGCGCGAACATACATCCGAACAGAAGCAGGAACGAGGCGATGAGAAGAACGGTCTTCGGTATCAGCCGCACCTCCTCGTCGCGCATGAATTCAAGGGACGTCGTGATGTTGTTCATCGCGAATATCAGAAAGATGTGGATCAGCATATAGCCCATGCCGGACGTGCTCTTTTCGCGGTCGATGATCCGGTT
>CADBTH010000045.1 GCA_902797495.1 uncultured Ruminococcus sp. | reverse complement strand
ATACGAGATAATCTTCACAGTTGACGGTAAGGATTATACGTACACAGTAAACGTAACCTTCGATCACAGCCCCGCAGCTTCCGGCGTTGAACCCGGCTACACGGCAAACGCTGAACTCACAGGCTTTGTTGAAGGCGACGATCACACCATCCAGGTAGTAGCTCAGGAAGGCGCTGACTGGGTAGCGTTCAGACTCCTTCTCGCTAAGGGCGTTAAGATAGCTGTCAAGTCCGGAAACGTTCACACGTATCAGTCCACAGATAAGGGCAATACGTACGTTGACAACGGCAACGAAGTTAACCCTGACGTATACGCATACTTCAGAACATACAAGGCAGAAGTTGAAAACTACGAGTATGACCTCACAGTAACGTATGAAAACAACGAGACTGAGGACTTCCACGTAGTAGTAAGCTTCCCCGAAGCTTAATGGTCGGAAGATCATAGCACGGTTAACTACGGTTAATTGAACAATAAGTTGCCCCACCTCGTGTAAACGGGGTGGGGCATACTTAAAAGTGACGTTAAAGACAGGAAGAATTATGAAGCTTTAAATGCTTTGAAGAGTGAAAAAATAGAGTATACCGGTCGTTCTTCTTCCTATCTTTATCATCATTTGAAAAATGATTATTGCTCCAGGGAACAGCATCAAAGTAACAGTTAAACTATAGGGTGTTAACATGAACGAGAATCCGGAAAAAACAGGTCTGATCGAAAAAGAAGACGCTGAGGCGGCAGACGTCGTCAAGGGGTCCGAGAGATTATATTACAGAATAATCAAAAGAACGTTTGACCTTTTGATAAGCGCGGTCGGCATAGTTTTTTTGATACCCGTAATAGTATTGGTCAAGATATTGTATATATGTACAGGCGATTTTCACAGCATATTTCTGGTACAGAAAAGAATCGGAAAAGGCGGAAAGGAATTCAACTTTTTCAAATTCAGAACAATGGTTTCCGACGCGGACACCGTGTTGGAAGAATTGTTGAATAAAGATCAGAAACTTGCCGAAGAATACAAAAAGAATAAAAAACTGCAGAGGGACCCGAGAATAACCAGAGCGGGCGGACTGATCCGAAGGTTTTCTATCGACGAGATCCCGCAGGTCCTGAATATTTTTACCGGGAAAATGGCGGTAATAGGCAACAGACCCTATCTGCCCCGTGAAAAAGAAGATATGGGACGTTATTTCCGCTCGATCGTCTCCACAAAGCCGGGACTGACCGGTTACTGGCAGGTCAGCGGAAGAAGCGACGTCAGCTTCTTAAAGAGATTGCAGCTTGAGCAGTACTATTCTGAGCATTGCTCGCTGAAGCTTGATATCAGTATTTTTTTTAAGACCTTCAAAGTCGTTTTATTTGGATCCGGGGCGAAATGATCTGACGAACGGCGCGGAATTACCGTACTGCCGGATGAAAAACGTAATAATAAGTACTGAATCACCGCGGGACACCGCGGTGTTCGCTTTTTATTGATCGTACACCGCGGCGCGGCCTCTTATTTAGCATAAAATACTTGCAAAGATATAAAAAGTATAATATAATATAAAGAGTGAATAAATAAGGAAGAGAGCTGTTTCGGGAGGCGGAAAACGATGCGTATCGCTCACGTTGTCGGCAAGCTTAAGGCCGGTGGAGTTGAATCGGTGATATTCAACTATCTGCGCAATATGGACCGGGACGGTATCGACGTCGACGTTTTATACGATTCAGACTCGGACGTCGCACCGCCGAAAGTCCTTGCCGAGTCCGGCGTCAGATTCATCGAGATACCGCCGTACCAGAGGCTTCCCAAGTATTTGAAAGAAATAAAGCGGCTTTGCCGTGAGAACGGATACGACGCTGTCCATTCGAATATAAACTCACTTTCCGGCTTTCCGCTTTTCGCCGCTAAACGCGGGGGCGTAAAGATAAGGGTAGCGCACAATCACACCACCTCGTCCAAGGTCGAAGGAAAGCGCGATCTCGCGAAGCGCGCTCTGCGGCCTTTGGCGCGCCGCTACGCTACGGATTACGCCGCGTGTTCGGAAAAGGCGGCGAGATGGCTCTTCGGCGACGAGGCGGTCGAGCGCGGAGAGGTCAGATTATTCAACAACGCAATAGACGTCGACAGGTTCAGGTATTCGGAAGAGAGCCGCGCGGAAGTCAGAGCGGCGCTCGGGTTATCCGATGAGTTCGTACTTCTTCACGTCGGAAGATTCGTCACGACCAAAAACCATCCGTTTATAATCGAGGTATTCAAAGAGCTCAAAGCGATAGTCCCGGACGCCCGTCTGATCCTTGTCGGAGACGGCGAGGACGCTGAGGCTGTCAGGGAGACGATCGCTTCGGAGGGGCTCTCTGACGACGTTATAATGACAGGTATCGTCGGCGACACGGAAAAATACTACAGCGCTGCCGACGCATTTCTGCTTCCGTCCCTATACGAGGGGCTCCCGGTGGTCGCGGTCGAAGCCGAGGCGGCGGGGCTTCCCGTCTTCATTTCCGACGCGGTGACGCGCGAGTGCGCCGTTACTCCTCACGTGACGTTCCTCCCGCTTTCCGCGGGCGCCCGGACGTGGGCGGAAAAGATATCGTCTTGCGGCCGTCACGACAGAGCGGCGGACGGCGATATCATGAAAGACTCCGATTTCAATATTTCAAAGAGCGCAAACGATATGAGAGACTATTATTTTGAGCTGGTAAGCGGCGGCTCGGCTCGGAGGAAAAAATGAAGATACTTCATATACTCGGAACGGACAGGCTCTCCGGCGCCGAGAACGTTCATCTCGATATTCTGAAGGCGTTAAAGGATGACAATGAGGTCATATACTGCTCTCCGGACGGACCTATAAGGCAGCACGTAGAGGGCGCGGGGGTCCGTTTCCTTGCGCGCGACACGGAAGACCCTTCGGTGATCGGGAAGTTATACGAAGAAGAGCGTCCGGACGTCGTGCACGCGTGCGACCCGAGGATGAGCTTCAAATGCGCCAGGGCAGGTATCCCGTTCATCTCTCACCTCCACAACAATTGTCCGTGGATGAAAAAGTATTCCCCAAATTCATTCGCACTCAGATATGCGGTCAAAAGAGCCTCCGCTGTGATCGCGGTCTCAGGATCCGTTCCGAGAGACTACGTTTTCAGAAAAGCGTTCGGGGATAAGCTATGCGTGCTTCCGAACGTGGTCGATCGTGAAAAAGTGCTGAAAATGTCGGCTGAGCCGTTCGACAAAGAGTACGACCTCTTGTTCGTAGGCCGTTTTACCGATCAGAAACGCCCGCTTCTTTTTCTTGATATCGTTCGGTCCCTGACTGAGCGTATACCGGGTATAACCGCCGCTATGGTCGGCGAGGGAGAGCTTTTCGACGATGCGAAAAAGTACGTCTCCGACAACGGAATGAAGAACGTCGATATTCTCGGGTTCGATCCCAATCCTTACAGAATAATGGCGAAGTCCAAGCTGATAGTTTTTACTTCGTACTACGAGGGATTCGGACTCGTCGCCGTAGAAGGAATGATACTTTCAAAGCCGGTCGTCGCTTTTCCTTCCGGCGGTATTACGGAGATCGCGAAGAAGGGCGGAGCAGTATGCGAGGACGAGGATTCTATGGCGAACGCGATTTACGGTCTCCTGACCGACTCTTCCCGGTACGACGAGTGCTCGAAGAGAGCGTACGACGCATCTTTCGATTATACAGACACGGGAACGTATATTTCAAAAATAAAAGAGATATATTCCGAAGTTTCAAAGGTAAAGTGACTTATCTATTATGAAAACTCTCACAATAGTGACCCCGACTTATAACAGGGCGGAGCTTCTCAAAAACGCCTACCGCTCGCTGTGCGAACAGACCTGCGGCGATTTCGTCTGGATGATCGTAGACGACGGATCGACTGACGGAACGGAAGAGGTCGTTCAAAGCTTTATCGAAGAGGGAAAAGTCGGCGTCAGATATATAAAAAAAGAGAACGGCGGTAAGTATACGGCTCTCAATATTGCTTTTAAAGAGGCTGAAACCGAGCTTGTCGCTCTCTGCCTCGATTCCGACGACGAGTACGTCCCGGACGCCGTCGAAAAAATAACATCTCTGTATGAGAAGACGGATAAGCGTTACGAAGGATACGTTTTTATCAGAACGGATCACGTTTCCCGGCTCGACGACGGACTGAGCGTCGCGTCGTGGCAGGAGGCGGTCTCGGAGGAAAGATTTGAAGGTGAATCAATCATTGTTCTGAAAAGCGAATATGCAAGACAGTTTTCCTTCCCTGTGATCGAAGGAGAAAAATTCTTCACCGAGGGCTACGTGTGGCTTCAGATGACAGAGCCCTTTTACTGGAGCAGAACGAATATCTGCACGGGAACGTATCTCGACGACGGATATTCGAAGAACATCATGAAGCTTTTTGCCGCGTCCCCGAGATCTCATATGATGTACAACAATCTGCGGGTCTCGCTGTGGAAAAAAACGCTGAAGCGGTTAAAATTCGCCGCTTATTACGACGGATTTGCGATGCTTGCCCGAGAGAAGGACTTTATCGGCAGATCATCGTCGAAGGCGCTCGCCGCGCTTGCTTTGATCCCCGGATTTGTATTTTATCTGATCTTAAGACGTTACAGATAATAAAAGAGCGCCCGCTTGAGGCGCACTCAGTATAGTTTGGAGAAAGGAGGCATTATGGAGTTTATTCTCTCATTTCTTATTCTTGCTCTGAATCTTGTCAATTACGAAACGAAAATCAACACCGCTGTCTTCTTTTTCCTGAGCGCGGCGATAGTCGCGGCTCTGTTTTACGTCGTGATGATGAAGACGAAGAATTTCCTTGCGACTTGTCTGATCATGATGGCGTATACGTGGCAGATATCGTGGGTCAATATCTTCGGCGCTCCGACCTCGGAACTCCAGCTGCCCTGGCTCTACATATTCGGACTGCTGATGTTCTGCTACGGGATCTATAACGTCAAAAACAGCTTGAAAAGATCGTACAGCGCGTTCGCTCTCGGGGTGTTTTCGGCGTTCTTTATCCTATTCCTCGCTCCGCTTATCATATCCGTAAGCGTCAGCGCCGGCCTGAAAGAGTTTATCATCATCTCGTTCTTCGTCGTGGTCGTTTTCGTTTGTTTTCTCAACGGAGATTCCGTCGGAAAAGAAGCCTATGAGCGTTTCAAAATAGCGATCATATGGGCTGTGGTACTGTCCTCGTTATTCATACTGCTTCAGTTCGTGATGTACAAGTATATGGGCGTCAGCCTGTTCAAGATAGCGGTCAGAATGTCCTTCAGCGGCGGAAATCAGACGAGCTTCTATCTGCTGATGGAAGACCACAGCAGCGCGACAATTATGCTGGGATGCGCGATATTCTATATACTGGACAGACTCAGCAAAAAGAACGCCTGGTATTCCATTCCCGCGATCGTCGTCATTCTGGTCTCTATGGCGATCACTTCAAGAAGAACAAGCACGATATCATTTATAGTCGTCGTCGCGTTTTTCGTTCTCTTTCATTACCGCGGACTCTCCAAAAAAATACTCTATTCGGTAATTCTCGGTATCGGATGCATAACGATGCTGTACTATCTTCTGATCGCAAGACCAGTCAGCGAGTTCTCTCAGATACTGAGCGACAACGGAAGATTCGCGGGATACGAAGTTGCGTTGAAGCTGATAGCGAAAAACCCGTTCGGAATAGGATATGACGACGATTATCTGTCGTCGCTGATGCCGTATAATATTTCGCCGCATAATACCGTTATGAGATGGGCTGCGATGGGAGGTCTACTATTTGCGCTCGTTCTGGTGCTGATCGTTGCCGTTTGCATAGTTTCTGCCTATAAGAAACGGTTGACCGCGGAGTTCTGGGCGATAATATATTCTTTCTTTGCCGCGAACTTCATCCCCGACATACTCGCCGCAAGATTTTTCGTTATCATCTGCTCAATGGCGCTGCTCGCGAAAAAAGTCGAGACTTTGTCTGATGCGGGAGCCGGCGAGCGACCGTCGGCAATAAAAAATTCCTCTGAATAGAGGAATTTTTTCGTTATTCAGCATAGTTCAAGGATCGTGTCGATGAATCTCTGGACGTGGGGCATTATCGCCTTGCCCTTGAGGTACGCCAGCTGTGAATACTGGTACATATCGATGTCCTTCACGTTGATCTTCGCGATCTTTCCGGATTTCAGATACTTTCTGACGGAGAATTCGGGGAGGATGGATACGTAATTCTCTTTCATGAGAAGTCTCATGATCATGTCTGTGTTCTCGAGCTCTATCGCGGGGTGTACCGACATCTCGTGTTTGACGAGCTCGTTGTCGAAGAGGAGTCTGTAGTTTTCGCCCTTCGGCATCAGTATGAAGCGCTCGTTCTCGAGCTCACCGAAATCGACGGACGGTTTCTGAACGAGCGGGTTCGCGGGGTTAGTCACGACGATGATATCCTCGCGCTCTTCTCTGATCCTAACCCACTCGTTGCTCGGAGTCTTATAGTCGAGGAAGTACGCGAGGTCGAGCTCGCATCTTCTGATCTTTTTTTCGAGCTCCGCGGAGGAGCCTTCGAAAATGGAAATGTGAACGCTCGGATAAGCTCTCTGATATTCGAGGATAACGTCGATGAGCACCGCGCTCAGTATCGTTCCGACCACTCCGAACCTGATGTCGCCCGTGTGCTGGTCGTTGTTGATACCGAATGCCGCCGCTTTGTCGACCGCTTCAACGGCGTTGCTCGCGTATTCGATGAATCCCTGGCCGTAGCTTGTGAGGTTGACGGTCTTTCCGATCCTGTCGAAAAGCGTTACGCCGAGCTCGTTTTCAAGATGCTTGATCTGAACGGTGACCGCGGATTGCGAGTAACCGAGCTTCTCCGCCGCGCGAGTGAAGTTCTTGAGCTCCGCGACTGTCAGAAAAGTAACGAGATTCCTGATTTCCATACTGCTCCTCATAAATCAAATTCATCTACTGATAAAAATAAGTAATTGATTTATATATATCATATAACAAAACTTTCTTATTGTCAATAGTTTGATTTAAAATAGTCATTTGCATAACGAATCGGCGGTGTTATGCAAATGACTATTACAATTATTTTGCATTCATTTTTTCGTTTTCGACGTAGTACGTCGCTTCCATGTCCGCCGTTGCGAGGGCGAGGATGAGCGGGTACATCTCGAACGCACGGCCGACGTTCCTCGAATCCGTGTCCTCGGAGAAACCCATGTGGTATCTGATCGCGAAGGCTTCTTCTCTCGTCAGCTTCATGTAGCCCGAGATTATGTAAACTGACTTTTCTCCGTGACCGTACGGCATTTTGTCGTCAAATTCAAAGGTCGGGACTCTCTGCCAGACTCCGTACTCGTCCTTTACGTTGCGGAATCCCGGCTTGTATACGTTGACCTTGCACAGATCGTGGAGCAGGGAAACGATCGCGACCGTTTCTTCCGTGTAGTTCAGCCCGTAAACGTCTTTCACCCGCGCTCTGTCGAGGTAGTCGCAGAGGCAGTCGTAAACGTTCAGACTGTGTTCGACCAGTCCGCCTTCCTTAGAGTTGTGGTAGCGCGCGCTTGCAGGCGCCGTGAAAAAGTCGGAAGATTTCGACGTGAGATATGCGAGGAGCTGATCCGCGCCTTCTCTCTTTATCTTATTGCTGAATACTTCGATAAACCGTTCTTTGCAGTCCATATAGCGCCTCCTTTTTTTACATTGTAGCACAGAAATCATCCCGTGTCAAAAATTTTTTGTCCGGCGCGAAAAATCGTCGCCGCGTCCGTTTCTGATTATGCAGATCGGAACGGAGCGGACGGACTGCTCGTAAAAGTGCACGGATTTGTTGATTATTGAGGCGGAATATGTTATAATACTTTAAAAGCAAACGGAACGGTGGGTATTATGACTGATCAACAGTATATCGAGTGTTACACCGAGCTCGTCGGAACTCTGACGGCAAAACATGAACTCGACGACGAACTGTTTTACAGAATATTCGAGGGCAAGATCAAAGCGATAGTCAGAAACGCGTATATGCCCGCGGCTAAGAATTTTTCGTCGTTCGACTTCGAGGACGTCTGCCAGGACGTGTTCATAAAGCTGTGGACAAAGTGCGTAGGCGCTTATTTCATGAACGATAAATACGAGAAGGACCCCGCGTGGTTTCTCGGCTGGTGCAAGATAGTCGTCAAGAATCACGTGACGTCGCTTCTGAGAGACCGGAGCAATTTCGCGCAGGATCCGATTGACGATCCCGACCGTCCGGTCAACGTCTCGGTTTATTCCGACCCTTCGAAGGATATCATGCTCCGCGAGTTGCTGGTCTCCATGTGCTCGTCTGTGATCTCTCTGTCCTCCAAGGCGGAGATGAAGCTGACGTGGCTCGGCGTTTATCTTCCGGTTTACTGCGGAGACGCCGCGGACAAGATCGAAGCGAATCACTTTTTCGTCGAAAAGTACCTGGACGGTACGCTCTACGACCTTTTGCTCGGAGTTGAGAAGTATCTCTCCGACGCCGGGCTGTCGGACGACGTCGCGCACGGGATGTCCGAAATAGCGGAGGAGCTTGACCGGGAGAGCGGCGGCGCGCGCAGACGCGACGCGGCAATGAAAGATCTGCTCGGAGACGACCCGCTCGGAAAGATCAGCGACTGGGTCTATAAAATCAACAAAAAGCTCTCGGAGAGCTTATCGCCGGAGGTTATGCAATGGAACACCTGAACAGAGACGAGATCGTATCTTTCGTAAACATTAAAGAGTACGGCGCGGAGAGCGCGAAACTCGTGAAAAAGGTGAATTATCACATCATGTCCTGTCCGGAGTGCGCGCTGAGAGTAAGGCGGGCGGCGCGGGAAGCGGAGCTTCTCGAGGCGGTATCCAGAGAGGATTTCTCTATGAGGGACGCCCTCGTCTCGGCATACGGTATACCGGCGGAAGCGGTGCGCGCGGAAGCCGCGACCGTCTTTGAAGACGACGGGGCGTTCAGATACTGAATAGGATAAACGGCGCTCACCGCGCCGTTTTTTGCTTTTTATATTTATATATTATTGACAACCGTCGGCACTTGTGATATCATTTAATTACCCATAATATCATTTAATTCTCGCCTGAAAACGGCGAAACGGAGGAAAAAATGAAAAAGTTTGTAAAGGATTTCAAGGAATTCATCGCAAAGGGCAACGTGATGGATATGGCTGTAGCCGTTATCATCGGCGCGGCTTTCGGCAAGATCGTAACGAGTCTTGTCAACGATATCATCATGCCGCTCATCAGTAAGCTCTTCGGCGCTGCGAGCTTCGCAGACCTCAAGGCTGTCCTGACGCCCGCAACGGAAGACGCGGAGGCGGTAACTCTCAACTACGGCGCGTTCATTCAGAACATCATCGACTTCATTCTCGTCGCTCTCGTTATCTTCATCGTCCTCAAGGCGTTCATGAAGATGAAGAAGAAGTTCGAAAAGCCCGAGGAGCCGAAGGAAGAGGAGGCTCCCGCGGAGACCGAGCTCGACGTTCTCAAGGAGATCAGAGACTCTCTCGCAAACGGCAAGAAAGACGAGTGATATTGTTTACAACTATTTAATATATTATATAAGAAATCTCTTGAAAAAAGCACGTCAATGTGTTATAATCACTAATGAAGAATGCCGCTTTAAGACGGCGCTTGTAAGATTTTATTTAGGAGGAACCACATGAAAAAACTTCTCTCTATGCTGATCGTGGCAGTCATGGTCTTTTCCATGATGACGTTCGTTGCCCCCACTGGCGCGACGACGACCGCTCAGCACACACTCGACGCGAACAACGTCGCGATCGACGTTCCGTACTTCTCCGGTACGACGAACTTCTACGAAGTAACCGGTAAGAGCACGGCTTCTCAGAAGACGCTCGAAGACCTCGGCTCGATCAACGTATCCGACAAGACAGGCTCCGGCGAACTCAACCTCGACGGTACGATCACGGAAGCTGAATGGGGCAAGCCGATCGCAGAGATCAGCCGCGACTACGCAGCTACAAAGGGCGGCACGACCCCTTCCGCTGAAAACAGCTACTACTGGCACGTAGCTAAAGAAGGCAACGCATATCCGCAGAGATATGACGAAACAAAGAACTTCAGCTACAAGGTATGGATGGCATGGGACGAAGACTATCTCTACATCGCAGCTGAAACGGACGATCCGGACGGCGCATTCGCGAACAACCCGGACGGCGACATCTGGAACGGCGACACACTTCAGTTCATCGTTGACCCGGACGGCCCGAACAGTATCGTAGGCGGCGAGGGTTACAGAGCTGACACGAACCCCTTCCCGTGGGCAACAGCAGTCCGCGGAGGCGGCGCTTGGAAATCCAGCGGTAAGACATGTAACATCGGCGTAGGTTACCTCGGCGGCGAGGGCGGTGTCAACATGTACGACATGGCGAAGAGATACGACCCCGCAAGAGTTCCCGTACTCGACGCATCGGGCAACATCGACTACTGGTCCACAGACTGGCAGTCCTACGACATCTTCTACAAGACGTTTGCAGAACATCCGGAAAAAGCAAATAATCCGCTCATGGGCGACAAGTACGCATACGCGGCAGTTATTCCCACGTCTGCTCCCACCGCTGAAAACAGACTCCACACGGTAACGACTTATGAAGTTGCTATTCCGTGGGAACTTATGAGCGGTTCCTACATCGAATTCGATGAAGAGACAGAAGTTGCAACGATGCACGAAGTAGCTCCGAACCCGCAGGCGGGCGACGAGTACGGATTCTCTCTCGTTATGCTCAACGGCGCGCGCGGCGCACAGAACTTCAACCAGTGGCTCACATGGGGCTCCGGCGTTTGCCACGCTCAGACTGAGAACTCCGGTGACTTCCTGACGGCAGGCGGCTCCAACTCCATGGTACTCGTTTCCGACGAGCTCGGAACACTCGGCTGCGACGGCCACACGTTCTCCGAACCCACGTGCGAGCATCCTTACATCTGCACGAAGTGCGGCTACGAAAAGGGATTCAAGACAGGTCACAAGTACCTCAGCCAGCTCGTAACTCCTCTCGGAGCAACGACAGACGGCGTTATCACGGCTGAATGCCAGACTTGCCACGACGTTCAGACTATCACAGTTCCCGCAGTTGAACAGGTCACGAACTTTGAATGTCCCGCAACGCCCGTAGTAAATCCTCCGCTCGATCCCAATTCCGAGTGGTTCTCGGACGGCTGGAGCACGATCTACAGAGACGACAACGACAACATCGAGTTCAATCCCGACGGATCCATGAAGACGACGTACAAGGCGATCGACGGCGAGATGGTATTCGACCTCAGAGACGCTGAGGCAGGTACATACTTCCCGACGAACACAAGCCAGAGATCGTTCTCTTACAAGTACAGCTTCAAGCTTAATCCCGAAGCTTTCGCAACTTACTTCGGCGAAGACGAGACTCCGAGTGACAACTACGTACAGGGTCTTTACAACGTATTCGGCGGCATCGCTCCCGGACAGGGCTCTATCAGCTACGGTACGAGCTACGCTGCAGGTTTCTTCACTGACGATCCCGGATCCACGGAAGTAACGTTCAAGATCATTGAAGCAGGCGGCGCGTCCGTCGTATACCCCGCTAAGCTCGAAGAGCGCGGCGAACCTCAGAGATGGGTATTCAACGAGACAGGTACAATTGACCTCGGAACCGATTGGCACGATGTAGTATTCGTATACGACGAATCCGAAGGCGCGGTATTCTACTACCTCGACGGCGAATGCATCATGGCTGCATGGGACGAAGGCTTCAAGATGAACGGCAACGATCAGGTAACCATCATCAGAAAGATGGAGCAGCCCTGCATGATCAAGGATATGGCTATCGGCTCGACGACAGCGTTCCTCTCCGATCCCGTATCTTCCAGCTACACGGTAACGTGTGACGGCGAAGTCATCGGCACGTTCGCAGAAGGCGATGAAGTTGATCTTCCCGCACTCGAAAACAAGCTGGTAAGCAGAAAAGACGCTCGCTTCTACACATGGGAAGGCGAAGAAGT
>CADBTH010000044.1 GCA_902797495.1 uncultured Ruminococcus sp. | reverse complement strand
CGTCGAAGATCAGCTCCTTGTGCTCCTGAATATCCTTGTTGTACGCGAGGGGGAGGCCTTTCAGCATGGTGAGCACCGCCATAATTTCGCCGTACACCCTGCCGCTCTTACCGCGGACGAGCTCCGCCATGTCGGAGTTCTTTTTCTGAGGCATTATGCTGGAGCCCGTCGTGAATGAGTCGTCGAGCTCGACGAACTTGAACTCCCAGCTCGACCAGAGGATGATCTCCTCGGAGAAGCGGGAAAGATGGGTCATGACGAGGGAGAGCGCCGAGAGAAGCTCCACGCAGAAGTCGCGGTCGGAGACTCCGTCGATACTGTTGAGCGAGTAGGAGTCGAATCCGAGCGCCGCCGCCGTCATCGCGCGGTCGGTGGCGTACGTCGTACCGGCGAGCGCGCACGAGCCGAGAGGACTTACGTTCATCCTCTTAACGGCGTCCGCGATCCTCGTAACGTCGCGGCAGAACATCATCGCGTAAGCGAGCAGATGATGCGCGAACGTTATCGGCTGAGCCCTCTGAAGATGAGTATATCCGGGCATGACCGCGTCCTTGTGCGCCTCCGCCTTGTCGGTGATGACGGATATCAGACCCTTCAGCAGCTTCGTCACAGTCTCCATCTCGTCGCGCAGGTACATCCTCACGTCGACGGCTACCTGATCATTGCGGCTGCGCGCGGTGTGGAGTTTTTTCCCCGCGTCGCCGATGCGCTCGGTCAGCACCTTCTCGACGAACATATGGACGTCTTCGCACGCGGGGTCTATCTTCAGCGCGCCGGAATCGATGTCGGCGAGGATACCCTCGAGCCCCGCGATGATCGCGTCCGCGTCTTCCTGCGGGATTATCCCCTTCGCTCCGAGCATCGCCGCGTGAGCGACCGATCCCTTGACGTCCTGACGGTACATCCTCGAGTCGATATTTATTGAAGAATTGAAGTCGTTTGCAGTTTTGTCAAGTTCCTTTTTGAACCTTCCCGCCCAGAGCTTTTCCACGTCGTTACCTCTTATTATTTATTATTCGAACAGATTCTTTCCGTTTTTCAGATCGAGCTGAGCCTTTACCTTGATCGGCAGACCGTAGAGATTGATGAATCCCGCGGAGTCAGCCTGATTGTATACGTGATCCTCGCCGAACGTCGCGATCTCCTCGCTGTAGAGGGAGTAGTCGCTCCATACGCCCGCCTTTATGATGTTGCCCTTGTAGAGCTTCAGCTTTACCTTGCCTGTCACGTTCTCCTGAGTCTTGTCGACGAAAGCGGAGAGCGCCTCGCGGAGGGGCGTGTACCACTGCCCGTTGTAGACGAGCTCTGCGAACGTGATCGCGATCTTCGCCTTCTCGTGCATCGTCATTTTGTCGAGGCACATCGTCTCGAGATAGTTGTGAGCGAAATAGAGGATGTCGCCGCCGGGCGTCTCGTATACTCCGCGGCACTTCATTCCGACAAGACGGTTTTCGATGATGTCGAGCAGGCCCACTCCGTTGCGCCCGCCTATCTCGTTGAGGGCGAGAACGATCTCCTTCGCGCTCATTTTCTTCTCGTTCAGCGCGACGGGAACGCCTGCTTCAAAGTCGAGAGTCAGGTACTCGGGCACGTCGGGAGCCATCAGCGGAGAGACGCACATCTCGAGAAATCCCTCTTTTTCGTACTGCGGTTCGTTCCCCGCGTCCTCGAGGTCGAGTCCCTCGTGAGAGAGGTGCCAGAGGTTCTTGTCCTTGGAATAGTTCGTCTCGCGGTTGATCTTGAGGGGAACGTTGTGCGCCTCGGCGTAGTCGATCTCCTCCTCGCGGGACTTGATGCTCCATTCGCGCCACGGAGCGATGATCTTCATGCCGGGAGCGAAGTGCTGGATCGCGAGCTCGAAGCGTACCTGGTCGTTGCCCTTGCCGGTGCATCCGTGACAGATCGCGTCCGCGCCTTCCTTGATCGCGATCTCGGCGAGCCTCTTCGCGATTATCGGACGGGCGAAGGAAGTTCCGAGCTTGTAGTCTTCGTAGACTGCTCCCGCCTTAACGGTCGGGATTATGAAATCGTTTACGAACTCGTCCGTGAGGTCTTCTATATAGAGCTTTGAAGCTCCCGTTTTTATCGCCTTTTCCTCGAGCCCGTCAAGCTCCGTTCCCTGACCGACGTTTCCGGACACCGCGATGACCTCGCAGTCGTTGTAATTCTCTTTGAGCCACGGGATGATTATCGACGTGTCGAGTCCTCCCGAATATGCAAGCACTACTTTTTTGATATCGGATTTATTCATTTCTGTTTCTCCTTATGTGTAAATATTCACGAAAACGTTTATTGTGTGGATAATTATACACCAAGCGGATAAACTTGTCAATAGCCGAGCGCCAAATTTGTACCAATTATCATTAATTATTATAGAAGGCGTGCCGTTTGCATACAATTTGCATAAAAATACGCATACCGAACGTTCGCGCCGCAAACAAAAAAGCCCGTCTGCCGTTTTTTTCTTGACAATGCGCGTCCTCTTTGGTAGAATGAGATTCGGAAAAGGAGACGGAAGGAGCCGCTTTAGCCGCGCCCTCCGGAATCATACAATGGGCAGAAAAAAACTATTCGCAACGGATTTTGACGGAACGCTCAGCCAGTACCCCGACGGCGTTCGTCAGGATTACCTCGACATGATAGAAAAATTCCGCGCCGCGGGCAACGTATTCGGCATCATCACGGGCAGAACGTACTCGAACGCGGACTACATAATAAAAGATTACCTGAAATACTGCGACTTCATCATGTGTATGACGGGAGCGTACGCCATCGGAAACGACGGCGAGACTCTCTTCGAGTACCGCGGCGACGGCGCGATCCTGCCGGAGCTTCTCAAGACGATCGCCCGTCTCGGCACGGGTTATCTTTACTTCGCAGACGGCAGAGAATCCTTCAGGATCGACCTCGACAAGCCCGTCGACGACGAGCACGAAGGAATCGTCGAAGCGCGCCGGCACGCCACCTTCACGCAGGTCAACGCGTGCTTCGACCCCGAGGATCACTTCAGGCGCTGCGTCGACTATCTCGAAAAGAACTACGGCGACAAGATATCGATAAATATAAACGGCCACTGCGTAGACATCCCTCCGTACGGGGTAAACAAGGGGATGGCGGTCGCACGGATGGCGGAGTATTTCGGAGTCGCAAAAGAGGATATATTCACCGCGGGCGACAACGACAACGACGCGCCGATGATCTCGCGGTTCAACGGATATACAGTGCCGCACGGAACGGACGCCTGCAAGAGCGCGGCGAAAAAAGTTCTCGTGAACGTCGGAGAAATGCTCGCGGACGTTATGGAAAACTACTGAATCTTTACAGATCGGGAGATAGAATAATGGAAACGAAAGAGAGACGTACCGTACATATCATCAACCCCGTGTCGGGGAGCGGAAGGAAATTCAAAAAGACCATGAAAGCCCTCTCCGGTATGAAAGAGGACGTTTATCTCACGAAGCGCGAGAGCGACTGCGAGGATTTTGTCGCAGACCTTCTCGCAAAAGACCCGTTCGCGCACGTCGTCGCCCACGGAGGAGACGGAACGATGAGCGAGGCGGTCACAGGGATCATGGCGGCGGGGGCGGGCAAATCCGCGCTTTTCACCGGAGTACCGTCGGGCAACGGCAACGACTTTCTCCGCTACATGACCGAAGCGAAGAACGAGGTCGGAAAAGAGTACCCGACCGATCTGATCGAGGTCAACGGAAGATATTCGATCAATATTATTAACGTAGGATTCGACTGCACGGTCGTCGCGGAGGCGGAAAAAGTGCGCCGTGTGCCGGGCATCGGAAACAGTTTTTCCTACATCCTCGGCGTCGTCGGAGCGGTGACGAAAAAAGACCCTTTTAAAACGGATATCGTGATGCGGGGAGTCGTAACGAAAGACGGAGAAAAAGACGAAGAGACCGTCTCCGGCTCGTATCTTCTCGCCGCGGTCGCAAACTGCCGCTATTACGGAGGCGGATTCAAGGCCGCGCCGATCGCGGAGTGCGACGACGGTTACCTCGACCTCATTCTGGTCAAAGATATCTCGATCCCCGGTTTTGCGAAGCTCGTGACAGATTTCAGGAAGGGAAAACACATCGGAGAGGACGGCGGCGTTGTCGAAAAATTCCGCGACGTCATGACCTTCCGCCGCTGCCGCTCGGTCACGGTCGGAGGGCTCGAGAGGATATGCTGCGACGGGGAGATCTTTCCCGACTCCGAGATGAGGGCGACGGTCGTTCCCCGCGCGGTGATCTACACTCCGCCGAAAAAAGAATGGTTAATCTGAACGACGATATTTAACCGCCGCGAACGCGGCGTTTTTTTGCGCCTTCCGAGAGACAAAATATTATTGACATTCCACAAATTATATAATATAATTAGAATGAATTATTATACTTTATATAAAACTACCGTTCAGATTGGAGAAAAACATGAAAATCGGATCAAGAATCATCTCCGCATTTCTGTGCGTCATGATGATCGCGCCTCTGTTCGTCACGGGAGCGGTCGGCTCCGGCGCGTCGTACGTCTCTTTCGACTACGACACAGCCGTCAAGAGCGCCGCGATCAGCTCGAACACGTATACGCTCCGCCGCGGAGACGCAAACGGAGACGGGCTCATATCCATTAAAGACGCGCTGATAATAAAAAAATATATGGCGTCGATCGCAGTCGACGTCGACCTTGACGGCGCGGACGTAAACGCGGACGGGACCGTCAACGTCTCCGACTCGAGCCGTCTGAAGCAGATACTGACCTGCTCAGCCGAAGCGATCACGGAAACGAAGCCTTACGCCGCGATAAAGTTCGACGCGGAAGGCGCAGCGGCAAAGATCACGGCGCTCAAAGCGTCCCCCGTTCTGACGGTATCGCTCCCCGCGTCTGTCAACACGGCGAAGTATTCTCACGCCGTGATCTCTTACAGGCATCCCGGCAATTCAGCCGCGTCTCTCGGAATATCTTTCCCGAACGGCGCGGGAGCGACGTTTGCTCTGACGAACTCTTCCGAAAGCGTTCAGTATACGGTCGATCTGTCCGACAACGCTCTCTGGACGGGAAGCTTCAGCGAACTGTCGCTCGACGCAGGTCTTGCGAAGAACGACGAGTTTTACGTCGAATACGTAGCCTTCGCCGAGGACGCGGAAGCGGCGGCGAGAGTCATAGCGGTACACAACGGAGAGATCGCAGACGACCCGATGAGAACTCTGATATTCGACGACGCGGAAACGACCTCGCTCATCGCCGCAAAGAACAATACGGACGTGTCGTTCAACTCTTCCCAGAGCGCGGCGAAGCTGACGGTCTCCGGCTCGAACAGCGACCCGCAGACCTCGATAGACTATGAAGACTCGACCCTCTCCGCAGACGACTTCAAATATATAACGATCACGTACATGGTCCCCTCGAACGCCTCGTCCTCCGCAAACAAGTCGGAATTGTTCCTCTGCGCGGGCGACGTGACCACGCCGACCGCGGGATACAGCGCGACGTTCAATCCCGTAAAGGACGGAGTTTACCACTACGCGGTCATCTCTCTCGCCGATGCCTCTTTCTGGACGGGCGACATACATCAGATAAGACTCGACTACTTCTCGCAGTGCGCGGTAGGAGATACGATGTACGTGGATTCGATCTGTCTCTCAGAAACGAGAGCGGACGCGTCTGCCTTCGGATTTGAAAGGCTAGCCCTTCGCGGCGCCGCAGGCGGCGTTTACAACGCGGACGCGACTGTCAACGGAGACTCGGCTTCGATCAGCTACTTCGACGCGTCATCCTGCACGAACGGAAACTGCACGTTCTCCGGTCACATGACTGCTATCATCGGAGGCGACCACAACAGTTTCAACAGATTCTCATTCAACTATTCGACAAACGCCATCATCCGCGGAGTCGCTTACTACACCTGCGACGGAGTCGAGTACTCGGATGAATTCTTCCTCGAGAACACAGGCGGCACGACCGCGACGTTCCGTTCGCTCATTCTCACGTACTTCAACGGACGTTATGCGGACGAACTGAAGATGATCGACTTCTACACGATCAACACTTCATCCGCAGCACTTAATATCTCCGCGGTGTCAGAAGACACGTTCACGCAGTACGCTCAAACGACTTACTTCATCACCGGCAACAATTTCAAGCTCGGCGTCGACCTGCTCATGGGAGGCGGAGTCAACTACTTCGAAGACTTCAACGACAACAACCCGTCGTACGGCAACCTGCTCAACAACTACGACGTGGGGCGTCTTGTTCAGCAGTCCTACTACGGTATAGACAAAGCGCCTTATGAACTCGGCTGGTGGGGCGGCCACTCCTGGCAGTACAACCCCGTACAGGGAGGCGACAAGGACAACAACATCTCCCGAATCGTCGACTTTGAGTTCCGCGGAGACGACGAATTCTACGTCAAAGCGCGACCTATGGACTGGGGTCAGTCGAACAGGATAACGCCCAGCTACATGGAAAACGTCTACACGGTGACGGACACCTACGTAAAAGTCTACAATAAATTCGTCGATTTCTCGGGCTACACCCACGTCGACGTCCGTCAGGAGCTTCCCGCGTTCTACACGATCTCGGCGCTCAAGGACTTCTACTTCTACAACGGCTCCTCTCCCTGGACGGGCGGAGCTCTCACGAAGAAGGAAAATCTGCCGTTCTGGGGGACTTATCCCGAACAGACGACCTTCACGCCCTCCAATCCCGAATACTGGAGCGCGTGGTGCGACGGCACCGGCTACGGCATCGGTCTCTACGTTCCGGGTGTTGCCCGTCTGCGCGCCGGACGGCACCAGTACAACGGAAGCGCAAGCCCGAACGCCGACGCGACGAACTACGTTTCTCCTCAGAGAAATATGACTCTGATCTGCGGCAAGCCGATAGTTTACAGCTATCTTATCACCGCGGGCAATCTGAACACGATGAGAAATATCTTCAAGGACAACAGAGGGATCATCAGCAACTCCGCGCTCGTAAACTACAACAGATAAAAGAAACGGGGAAAACATGAAAAAATCCTTATCTCTGATACTATCGGTCATATTCTGCATAGCCTGCATCCCCATGCATGGAGCCGTCAGGACGTCAGCCGCGCCGAACGTGGAGATGGTCTTCAACGACCCGTCCTGCATGAACGGCTTCTCATACACGAACAACCTGCTCGTCCAGTACTCCGACGGCGAGGAGGCGGTCATGATGGCCGTCGCGGGAGGCGACCCGTTCGTTCTTCTGAACGTCGAGGAAACTCTCGATATCTCGGCGGACACTTATAAATACGTCGTCGTGACCTACAGAGTGCCTCACACGAACACCTCCGCGGCGAACACGACCGAGCTGTTCATGTGCGCCGGCAATATCGCCGTTCCGACGGGCGGCTACAGCGTGCAGTTTGCTCCGACCAGAGGTTACAAATACCGCTCGCAGATCGTTGACATGACGGGCGAGAGCTACTGGCAGGGAAAGATACACGCGATCCGCTTCGACGCTTTCACGAACGCCAACACCTGGGACTCGTTCTATCTCGCCTCCGTCACGTTCTGTTCCGACTACGCGTCGGCGACCGGCGCGGCGGCGAGCGCGGCGGCTGCTGCGAACGGAGTCACGGAAGAGTTCGACGAGTCAGCTCTCGCCTCGAACGCATACCGCCTCGACACCTACACGAGAAAGCTCTGGAAGGGCGGGATAACCTTCAACGAATCGGTCCTTCCGCTCTGCAATGCGGACGGAACGATCCCTCCCGTCAGTCTCATGTACGGCATCAGGAAGGTCGTATCCGTCAGAAACGCGACTCTCGGCACCGAGTACAGATACGGCACGGACTACGTCATAACCGCGGACGGTAAATTCCAGGTAATGCCCGGAGGCGCTATCCCGTGCACCGCTTACTCAAACTGGTATTCCGCATCTCAGCCTTCGAACTCCTCAAACTGGATGCCGTGCCGCGACGGAAGATACACGTATTTCAGCGAGAGCGGAGACATTCACAGCTCACAGCTCGCTATAACATATACCCACGACGAGGATTGGAACGGATACGTTCCCGAAAGCAAGACGGACCTTCTTCCGAAGACGTTCTCGAAGCTTCAGAACAAACAGCATCTGTCTGTCGTCTTCTTCGGAGACAGCGTAACTGTAGGATGCAACGCTTCCTCTTTTCTGAACCGCGCTCCGCAGATGCCGACCTGGCCGGACATGACGGTCGCGGCGCTCAAGGCGAAGTACGGCTACAGCGATATTTCCCACGTCGACACCGCGGTCGGCGGCATGCAGTCCGACTGGGGCGTACAGCAGACGGCCTCGAGAGTCGTACAGTACAATCCCGATCTCGTATTCATCGGATTCGGAACGAATGACGGGACCGCCGGCAGAACTGCCGCAGACTTCAAATCAAATATTGAGACGATAATAAACACCGTTCGCGCCTCAAGACCGGACTGCGAATTCATCGTCGTATCGCCTCTCGTACCGAATCCCGAGACGCTCTTCTACGGCGTTCAGGAGTCATACCTCCCCGTAATGCAGGAGATCGAGAACGAGTACACCGGCGTCGCATTCGCGAACGTATACTCTTCCTTCAAAGATATTCTGACGATAAAAAGATACTGCGACGTCACGGGCAACAATGTAAACCACCCGAACGATTTCTTCGTCCGCATTTATACGCAGACTATGATGACTGCGCTCACTCCGTCCGATATCGCCGAGGCGAGAGCGGACGCCGTGCGCGCGCTGAACGGCTACGTCTCCCTCTCCGACTACAGAGAAGCGGAACGGCAGCAGATAATCACGATCATCGCAGACGGTACGTCGGCGATAAACGCCGCAGAAACCGAAGCGGCAGTCAGAAACGCTCTCACCGCCACAAAAGCTCTGATAGATGCGGTCAAGACCGCCGCGGAATACGAGGCGGAAAACCTCGACTATACGAGACTCCGTTTCGGCAGCGCGGCGGCGCTGACGACTGTCAAAAAGCTGAACAATATTTCGATGGTCCAAAATTCCTCTGCGGGAGTCACGACCTTCGCGTCCACCGGCGACGACCCGTACTTCAGGATAAACTACAACGCCGGAAACGTTTCCGCAGACCTTTACAAGTATATCACCGTCGTCTACAAAGTACCTTCGACCGTGACGAACACTTCAAGCACTCAGATATTTTACACCGCAGGCTCCGCGACGGGAGAGTCCGAGTCAAGATCTGTCTCATTCAACCCCGAAAAAGGCACTTACGCTTACAAAGTAATCGACCTTTCCGCAGCTTCGGGCTGGTCGGGAAAGATACACGGCCTCAGATTCGACCCCTTCGCGACCTATTCCGCGGGCGACTCTTTCTCGCTCCACTCGGTATATCTGTTTGAGAGCGCGGAGGCGGCGTCCTCCTACGGCGCAAAGACAGTCGGGATCCTGACAGGCAACTACTCCGGAATGACGGAAGGCGTCCAGTTCGACACCGAGGCCGAGCTATCCCGGCTTTCCTCCACGGGAGGTGTAAGACAGCTCGGAGACGTCGATGCAAACGGGATAACAACTATACAGGACTACACACTGCTGAAAAAGGTGATCGCATGCGGCGACAACCTTAATTACGATAAAGACCTCGCGGACACCAACCGTGACGGAACGATCGGACTCAAGGATCTGCTCCTTCTCAAGAAGCATCTTTCGTCCGTCGCTCT
>CADBTH010000043.1 GCA_902797495.1 uncultured Ruminococcus sp. | reverse complement strand
TGTTGCTCCTTATTCCTACAACGGACAGAGTACCGGACTTTCAAGACTTGAAGCTCTCAAGGGAGTCAACTACGCCATATCCAAGATAAAAGACGAATACGTTGTCCTGTCAGACTGCGACGTTATCTGCAATATCGACCTCAACGGGATGATAAAGGCTCATGCTCAGTCCGGAGCTGATATCACTCTCGCCGTAAAGAGGATGTACCTGACAAAAGAGAGAGCTTCCAACAGCGTGATAACGGAATCGGATATTGACGGACGTCTTACGGGAATTCTCAATTATCCGAACGACTTTGAAGGCGAAGCTGAGGTTTGCCTCAATATGCTCGTTATGAAAACCGAGTATCTGAGTCATATGGTCAGAGAATCGATCGCCAGAAATTATACAAGCCTTACGAAAGACGTCATTGCAAAAAATCTGAATACCTCTAACATCAGAGTTTTCAGATACGACGGTTATTTTGCGGCTATATATTCAATGGCCGATTACTTCTCGTCAAGTATGGAGCTTATAAGAAACGACTCCGCGCGGCGCGCTCTGTTTGAAGTCAAGAACAGACCGGTCCTGACGAAGATCAGAAATTCGGAACCGACGTATTACAGCGGAGTATCCAGAGTAAAGAACTCGCTTATCGCGGACGGCTGCGTCATTGAAGGGACAGTTGAGAATTCAATACTCTTCAGAGGCGTAAAGATCGGGCGCGACACGACCGTCAGAAATTCGATCATTATGCAGGACACCGTGCTCGGAGACGGGTGTTATCTGAATTGCGTAATCACGGATAAAAACGTGGTGGTAAGAGACGGCGTTATGCTTTCGGGAGCTGAAAGCCAGCCGTATTACGTCGCAAAAAGAAAAATGATATAAGTATCAAGCACAAAGTACACGAAAACAGTTAGAAGGTGTATCAATGAAGATTTTATATGCTTCCTCAGAGGCTCTTCCGTTCGCATCTACCGGTGGTCTCGGAGACGTTATCGGTTCGCTGCCTCCTGCTGTCAAGGAGGCTCTCGGTAAAGAATCCGACGTTAGGGTGGTCATCCCTATGTTTCCCGTTGTTAAAGAGCGCTTCGGCGACGTGGTGACGTTCGAAGGGGATATCTGTGTTCCGCTCTCATGGAGACGTCAGTATTGCGGCATATGGAGCACTGAGAAAGACGGCGTTAAGTTTTATTTTCTCGATAACGAATACTACTTCAAACGCTCCGGCTTCTACGGCAGCTATGACGATGGGGAACGCTTCGCTTTCTTCGGCAAAGCCGTACTCGAGATGATGGCAAAGATCGGTTTTTATCCTGATATTCTTCACGCAAACGACTGGCAGTCGTCTCTTGCTGTCATCTATCTCAAGAGAAAGTATTACTGCATTCCCGAGTATTCCGGTATCAAAACGGTTTATACCATACACAATATCGAATATCAGGGCATTTATGACTTTGCAATTCTTGGCGACGTTTTCGATCTCGGCGAGTGCGACCGTGAAACCGTTGAGTATAACGGCGCGATAAATCTCTCTAAAGGAGCGATAACTGTCTCTGACGAGGTCACGACTGTCAGCGAAAGATACGCTCAGGAGATAATGACTCCATATTATTCGCACGGACTGTCCGACATTCTTAAGAACTGCGGCAATAAACTCTGCGGTATAGTCAACGGTATTGACGTTTCTTATTATGATCCTACTACCGACCCTGCGATCAGATATCATTTCAGCGCCGCGAATCTTGCGGGAAAAGCAAAAAATAAGGCGATTCTTCAGCAGAAGTGCGGCTTTGACGTCGATCATAATACACCTGTGATCGCGATGGTATCGAGGCTTGCTTCTCACAAGGGCTTCGACCTCGTCTGCAGGGTTATCGAAGAGATGCTGACGTATGACAGGGCACAGTTCGTTCTCCTCGGAACCGGAGATCATATACTTGAAGAATATTTCAAGCGCATCGCGGAAAAATACCCGTCAAAATTCTGCGCTATGATTGAATTTAACAAAGATCTCTCAAAGCTGATCTACGCGGGAGCAGATATGTTCCTTATGCCTTCCAAGAGTGAACCTTGCGGCCTGTCTCAGATGATCGCTTCGCGATACGGGACTGTTCCGATAGTTAGGGAGACCGGCGGGCTTTACGATACGATAAAGGCATACAACAGATATGACGGAACAGGCAACGGCTTTTCATTCGCAAATTACAACGCCCACGAAATGATGTCCGTAATAAGACAGGCGGAAGAGCTGTTCTGCGACAGAAGAACGTGGAATAAGCTTGTAAGGCGTGTAATGGAAGTTGATTTTTCATGGAAGGTATCTGCAGAGAAGTATATATCGCTCTACAGATCTCTTATTGACTGAAGATACAAAGAGGTTTATATATGGATTCCAATAAGGTTTATGACGAAATAGCAATAAGAGAAGCATTGAAGCGAAAACTCTCCGGATACTTCGGGTCGACCCCCGAAGACGCGACCGAAAAGCAGATATACAAAGCTCTGATCCTTACGGTAAAGGATATTCTCGCGGAGAAAAGGTCCGCGTTCAAGGAGGAGACGAAACGTCAGAAGGCAAAGAAGACTTACTATCTGTGCATGGAGTTTCTAATAGGCCCGTCGCTGATGAACAATCTTCGCAACCTAGGGCTCGAAGACGTTTATTCCAAAGTCCTGTCAGATATGGGCTTCGATCTCGCGAAGCTTGCTTCGAGCGAACCGGATCCCGGGCTCGGAAACGGAGGTCTCGGAAGGCTCGCGGCTTGTTTTATGGACTCTCTGACTACTCTCGGCTACCCCGCGACCGGCTTTTCGATTTGCTACGAATACGGACTTTTTAAACAAAAGATCATCGACGGCAACCAGATCGAGCTTCCCGACACATGGCTTGAAGGCGGGGATGTATGGCTCGTTCCGAGAACCGATAAGACTTTTTCCGTGCGTTTCGGCGGTCACGTGACCGAGAACTGGGAAGGAGGAAGACTTACCGTCAATCACGAAGAATACGACGAGGTGATGGCGGTTCCGTACGATATGATGATATCGGGTTCGGACACCCCTGCCGTAAATAACCTTCGCCTGTGGAAGGCGCACAACAACAGCAATATAAATATGAATCTGTTCTCGCAGGGACAGTATATGAAGGCGATGCAGGAGAACACGAGCGCCGAGCTGATCTCAAAAGTTCTTTATCCGTCGGACGAGCACGAGGAGGGAAAAATGTTAAGACTCAGCCAGGAGTATTTCCTCGTTTCAGCCTCCCTTCAGAGTATAATAGCAGACCATCTTGCGGTATACGGAAGCCTCTACAATTTTGCGGACAAAGTTGCGATCCACATGAACGACACTCATCCCGCGCTTGCGGTCCCCGAGCTGATGCGCATACTTATGGACGTATATTCGTACTCGTGGGAAAAAGCGTGGTCAGTCGTTACAGCGGTCATGTCATATACAAACCACACGGTTATGCCGGAAGCGCTTGAAAGCTGGAACATAGATCTGTTCAGATTGAAGCTGCCGAGGCTGTATACTATCGTTGAAGAGATCAACCGCCGGTTGTGCGCCGATCTCTGGAACCTTTATCCCGGCGACTGGGATAGGATATCAAAAATGTCCGTCCTTTGTTCCGGCAGAGTAAGAATGGAGAACTTGTGCGTTGCCGCGTCTCATACCGTAAACGGCGTATCTGCCCTTCATTCGAATATCCTCAAGAAGACCATTTTTCACGATTACTACAAGGCGATGCCTTATAAATTCACCAACGTAACGAACGGCATCGCGCACAGAAGATGGCTCTGCGGATCGAATCCCGGGCTTGACAAGCTGCTTGAGGAATGCATAGGTCCCGCCTTCAGAAAAGACCCCGAGCGACTCTCGGAATTCAGAAAGTTTGAAAACGACTCCTCAGTTCTCGACAGACTCGAGACGATAAAGCGCGGGAATAAAGAGAGATTCGCAAAATATCTGTACGAGAAAAACGGAGTCAAAGTCGACACGTCGACGATCTTTGACGTTCAGGTCAAGCGTATACACGAATACAAGAGACAGACCCTTAATGCGCTGAAGATAATAGCCTACTATAATCTTCTCAAAGAGGATCCCGATGCCGACGTTGAGCCTTGTACGTTCATCTTTGGCGGTAAGGCAGCGTCGGGTTATTATCTTGCCAAGGATATAATAAGGCTGATCTGGAGCATAGGGAACGATATAGAAAACGACCCGAAGATGCGCGAAAAGATCAGGGTATTATTTCTTGAGAACTATTCCGTATCAAGCGCCGAGATCCTGATGCCCGCGTCGGATATCAGCGAACAGATCTCACTCGCGGGCAAGGAAGCGAGCGGCACCGGGTGCATGAAATTCATGATTAACGGCGCTCTGACCGTCGGAACCCTCGACGGAGCTAACGTCGAAATGAGAGAAGCCGTCGGAGACGACAATATCTATATATTCGGATTGAATGCCGATCAGGTTGAAGAGCTCTGGAAGACCGGCTATGACGCACCTTCGTACGTCAGAAGCAACAGAATTCTGACCGGAGTCATGAATTCGCTTTCCGAGGGTTTTTCCGGCGCCTCGTTTAAGAATCTTGTCAACTATTTTATGTTTTCTCACGGGATCGCCGATCCGTATATGTGTCTTGCAGATTTCGACTCCTACATGGCTGTCTCGAAACGGATAAGAGACGACTATAAAGAACGCGGTCTCTGGCTGCGAAAGTCGCTGATCAACATCGCGGAAGCGGGATACTTCGCTTCGGACCGCAGTATCAGAGAATATGCCGAAAACATCTGGCATACGAAACCCGTCGTGTAACTTGGACTCTGTTATGGTTATAGAAAACAAATATCATATTGTCGACGGAGAGAGGCGCGAAATGTCTCTCTTCGGCGCGTTTCCGGACAAAGGTGAACTGTTGATCGAGCTGATCTTCGACGAGCCCATACAGAGCGCAAGACTTATAATCCATTCCGACGGAATGGCGTCCTGCGACGGGGAGAAGTATTTTGAATACGATCTTTCCGCGGGAGACGATGAGAGGTCTTTCAGCTTGGAACTGTCGCTCGGGGATCTTGCGAAGAAGTCGGATAACGGACTGTTTTATTACAGATACGACGCGATTATCCGCGGATCGACTTTGTCTCTCGGCGGAGAAGATGTGACCGCGCTGAAGGATCGTTCCGTTTACGGAGACCGTCAGCTTCTGATTTACGATTCTGATTTTTCAACGCCCCGTTTTATTAAAGGCGGGATCATGTATCATATTTTCGTAGACAGATTTGCGTCGTCAGGCAGATTTCCTCCGAAGGACGGCGCCGTTATCAATCGCGACTGGGAGAACGGCGTTCCCGAGTTTGCTGAAAGGCGTGGAGATCCGATAAAGAACAACGAATTCTTCGGCGGCGATCTCATCGGTGCTGCGGAACGTCTCGACTACATAAAGGGACTCGGAGTGAACGTAATATATCTGTCGCCTATATTCGATTCCCCTTCCAACCACAAATACGACACGTCAGACTACATGAAGGTCGATCCGATGTTCGGCGGCGACGATGCGCTGAGGTATTTTCTTTCCGAATGCGGAAAGCGCGGAATCAAAGTGATACTCGACGGCGTATTCAATCACACGGGCGACGACAGCGTTTATTTCGACAGATACGGAAGATACGGCGACGTCGGAGCTTATCGGAATCCGGACTCTAAGTATTACGACTGGTACTCTTTCAGAAACTACCCGGACGACTACGAGTGCTGGTGGAATATAAAGATATTGCCTAGGGTCGACAGTTCTGACGAGAGCTTCAGAGAGTATATCCTCGGATCTGAAGGTGTAGTCGAAAAGTATTGTAACATGGGCGTTTCCGGATTCAGGCTCGACGTTGCTGACGAGCTCTCGGACGTTTTTCTTGACGACGTAAGACGCGCGCTTAAAAAGCTCGATAAAGAAAACGTCGTTATCGGAGAGGTGTGGGAAGACGCTTCCAATAAAGTCGCTTATTCGAAAAGAAGACGGTATCTTTCGGGAGGTCAGCTCGACTCCGTTATGAATTATCCGCTCAGGGAAGGCGTTATATCTTTCATGCGTGACGGCGACTTTGAAACGCTGAAATACGCTCTTGAAACCGTATACAGACATTATCCGAAGTGCGTCAGCGATTCGTTGATGAACTTTCTCTCGACTCACGACACCGAGAGGATCATAACCGTTCTTGCGGGAGAGAGGGATGACGGAAAAACTCCGGCAGAGCTCTCAAGAATGAAATTGTCGGAGGACGAGAGATCAAGAGGCAGGCGGATGGTCGCATGTGCGTGGACTCTCGTCGGCACTTCCTACGGAACGCCGTCCGTTTTTTACGGTGACGAAGCGGGACTTGAAGGGTATCACGACCCGTTCTGCAGAAGACCTTTTCCGTGGGGGAGAGAAGACGGTTATCTTGAGGATTTTTTCAAACGTTTCGGGTCTTTCAGAAGGAGCGAAAAAGTATTTGAAGAAGGCCTTTTCAGAGTGCTTAAAGCTGAGGAGAACGTTTTCGTGACGGAGCGTTTTGACGAAAAAGAGTCCCTCATTACCGTCGTTGCGAGGGAGAAAGAGTATTCTCCCGACGTACCAGACGGATATAGCCTTGTGTTCACCTCGTTCGACGACCGTGCGGAAAGTCCCGTTATTCCTGCGTTTTCAGCTGAGATCTACAAAAAGGATAAGAATAATAACAAATAATTGTAATTATAAAAAATACTTGAAGTTGCACTTTTTTTGTGATATAATTAACTGACTTAGTTTTTGCGGAGATCATTATGAAAAAAATTAACGCGACCGTACTGCGCGAGACCTTATACGTCGCAGTCGGAACTGCCATTCTTTCAATAGTGCTTAACGCAGTTTATCTGATAATAGGCAGATGGAACCTCACCGTGCTCTTCGGAAATATCCTCGGAGCGGTCGTCGCCGTTCTGAACTTTTTTCTCATGGCGCTCACCGTTCAGTCTTCGATCGGAAAAGACGAGAAAGCGATCAAAACGAGAGTGCAGTTTTCCCTGCTTTTCAGACTTCTGTTCATGTTCGGGGTAGCGGTGATCGCACACTTTATACCGAAGGCGTTTGATCTGATACCGCTTCTGATCTCCTACTTTTTCCCCAGGATAGTCATCATGTGCAGAGGGTTTATCAAATTACCGGGAGACGAGACGCCGGCGAGCGACGCTGCGTCCGACGCAGAGGACGGTGCTGATCCGTCCGGCAATGAGGCGGATGATGAATAAATTATTTAAGAAATCTTTTCGGAAGGACGTGATGCTTTGAACAGCAAAAGAAAAGGGCGCAGCTCAAGAGCGCTCGATATCCTGATAATTATCCTTGCCGTCCTTCCGATATTGGCATGTATAGTTTTGAAAGTGCTGACAAATCCCGCTTCCGAGGGTATTAATATTTCTGGACCGCTTATTTACTTTCATATACATATGCCGATACAGGATCTGTATATCACGGAATCTCAGATCAACTCCCTCGCGGTCGTTATCTCGGTTTTCTGGCTTTGCATTTATCTGACTCGCGGACTCAAAACAAGACCCGATAAGAAGAGACAGATCGTAGCGGAATGGATAGTTGAGAAAGTAGACGGGCTTGTCAAGAACAATATGGGAAGTTACTTTAAGAACTTTCCTCCTTTCATAGCGGCTATAATGGCGCTCTCGGCTTTTTCAAGCCTTCTCAGCCTCGCGGGGCTTTTCCCTCCGACCTCAGACCTCAACGTTGTCGGCGGATGGGCGATACTCGTATTTATACTTATAACTCACTACAAGATGAAGTGCGGGCCGTGGCAGTACGCGAAGAGCTTTGCGTCTCCCGTCGCGCTCGCGCCTCTCAACGTGATCAGCGAAGTTGCGACTCCTATTTCAATGGCATTTCGTCATTACGGAAACGTTCTGTCGGGTTCCGTCGTATCCGTGCTGATCGGAGCCGCTCTTCAGGGCTTGTCCGCGAAGCTATTCTCATGGCTTCCCGGCGCGCTCTCCGGAGTCCCGTTCCTGCGTATCGGACTTCCTGCGGTACTGTCGATCTACTTCGACGTCTTCAGCGGATGTCTTCAGGCGTTCATATTCGCTATGTTGACTATGCTCTACGTTGCGAATGGATTTCCCGAAGAGTTGTATTTCAAACGTAAAGAAAAGAAGAATAATAAAAATAATAATAAAGTCAAAGTGAGGTAAACAAAATGGAACTTGCAATAGGAATCATACTCGGTGCGTGCGCTCTCGGCGCAGGAATGGCTATGATCGCCGGTATCGGCCCCGGTATCGGTGAAGGTAACGCTGTCGCAAAAGCGTGTGAAGCCATCGGCCGTCAGCCCGAATCGAAGAGCAGCGTAACGACTACGATGCTCATGGGTTGCGCTATCGCTGAGACGACGGGTCTTTACGCTCTCGTCATAGCGATATTGCTCATCTTCGTCGCTCCTTCGCGTCTTGTCAATATTCTTGTCGAGACAATGAAGAATGTGTGAGGGATATTATAAATGCAGTCGCAGGATATCATTAACGTCAATATTTGGCTGATACTGATCTCTCTGTGCAATCTTGTGATACTTTTCTTTATCCTTAAAAAGTTTCTGTTCAAACCTGTAAAAAAGATCCTCGGCGAGCGTCAGGCGGAATATGACGCGAAGTTTGCCGAAGCGGAGGGTAAACTCGCCGAAGCGAACGAGATCAAGGACGCGCTCGAGGAAAAATTTGCAGGAGCGGACGACGAGGTCGATAAGATCATCAAAGAAGCTAAGGACAACGCTCAGCGTCGCGGTGATTCGATAGTTGCCGAAGCTAAGGACAAAGCCGGGATCATCGTCAAAAACGCAGAGGCTGAAGCGGATCTCAGAAAACGCAAAGCAGCCGAATCGATCAAGAACGAGATCGCCGACGTTTCCGTAGAGATCGCCGAAAAGATCATCGGCAGAGAAGTGTCCGAGAAAGATCACAGAAGGCTGATGAGCGATTTCATTGATAAGATAGGTGAAGATGATGGCGCAGATCAGTAAAGAGTATGCGGTATCTCTCTTCTCGCTGGCTGTTGAGAATTCAGCCGAAGATAAATACCTTGAAGAACTGAAACTCGTACTCGGAGCTTTCGAATCCGACCGTGAGTATTACGAGCTGCTCGCGTCCCCTCTTCTGACTCGCGAAGAGCGTTTGTCTATCATAGACGAAGCTTTCTCTTCAAGCCTGTCCGAATACGTTCTCTCGTTTATAAAGATCCTTTGTTCATCCGGGCATATAAAGCTTTTTCCGGAGTGCGTAGAGGAATACGGGAAGATGTACAGGGAATCGAAGCGCACCGCCGCTGTCAAAGTAGTTTCCGCAGCGGAACTCACGGAAGATGAAAAGCGAAGGATATACGAGAAGGTCTCAAAGCTCGTCGGAGGGCAGTGCGAGATAAGCTATTCGGTCGACGCATCGCTTATAGGAGGCGCTGTGATCGAAACGGAGAACGCCGTGATCGACGGCAGTCTCAGAAAGAGTCTTCAAGAGATGAAGGAAGTGATCAAAAAATGAGAGGCGCACCAGACGAAATCAGCAGTATTATAAAAGAACAGATAAGAAACTATAAGTCGCGTATCGAAATGACCGAGACGGGAAAAGTTATTTCGACTGGCGACAATATTGCCGGCGTTTACGGACTAAGAAACTGCATGGCGGGAGAACTTCTTGAATTTGACGGCGGTTCTTTCGGTCTTGCTCAGAACCTCGAAGAGGAGACTGTTTCCGTAGCGATCCTTTCAGATAACAACGATATCAGCGAAGGAACGCTTGTCAGAAGGACGGGAAGAGTACTTTCCGTTCCCGCGGGCGAAGCGTTTCTCGGCAGAGTAGTCGACGCACTCGGAAGACCTATAGACGGCGCGGGAGAGATAAAGGAGTCGAAAATGATGCCTATCGAAGCTGAGGCTCCCGGCATCATTGAAAGAAAGAGCGTAAGCGTACCGATGCATACCGGTATCAAGGCGATAGACTCTATGATCCCGATCGGACGCGGTCAGCGTGAACTTATCATCGGCGACCGTCAGACCGGTAAATCCGAGATAGTTTTCGATACTATAATAAACCAGAAGGATTCCGGCGTTATTTGTATCTACGTTGCCATCGGTCAGAAGAGCGTAACTGTAGTTCAGCTCGCGGAAGAACTTAAAAAATGCGGGGCGATGGATCACACGATAATCGTCAGCGCTTCCGCTTCCGATACGGCGCCTCTTCAGTATATAGCCCCGTATTCCGGATGCGCTATGGCGGAGTATTTCAGAGAGCAGGGTAAGGACGTCCTTATCATATACGACGACCTTAGCAAGCACGCGGTCGCTTACCGCGCGATCTCTCTTCTGATCCGCCGTCCGCCGGGACGTGAAGCTTACCCCGGAGACGTCTTCTATCTCCACTCGAGGCTTCTCGAAAGAGCTGCTTGCGTAGCACCCGAATACGGCGGAGGATCTATCACCGCATTACCGATAATAGAAACTCAGGCAGGAGACGTATCTGCTTATATCCCGACTAACGTTATCTCCATCACCGACGGTCAGATATTCCTCGAGACTGAGCTTTTCCACTCGGGAGTCATGCCGGCAATTAACCCCGGCATTTCAGTGTCACGAGTCGGAGGATCGGCTCAGCTCAAGGCGATGAAAAAGGTTTCGGGACCGCTGAAGCTTCTGTACTCGCAGTACCGCGAACTCAAGAGCTTCGCTCAGTTCGGAAGCGACCTCGACGCAGATACGAAGGCGAGACTCGCTCTCGGCGAGAGGATAGTTGAAGTGCTGAAGCAGAAAAGAAACGCTCCGATCAGACCAGGTTGTCAGGTTTCCATAATTTATGCAGTTACGAACGGATATCTCGACGACGTGGAAGTCGGCAAGGTAAAAGACTGGGAAAGCGAATTCTACGTTCTTCTCAAAGACAAATATTCCGATCTTCTCGATAGATTTGAAGCCGGATATTATGAAGATTCCGACGTCGAACGTCTCAAGACCGCAATAGCGGAAATGAAGAGGTAACGATGGCTTACGATATCAAACTACTGAAGACGAGGATAAAAAGCGTCGATTCCACGTTTCATCTGACAAAAGCGATGGGGCTCGTCGCCTCCTCAAAAGTCAGAAGAGCAACGGAAGCAATGTCGAACGCCAAATCGTTTTCTGCTTCTCTCGAGGAGTGTATCAGAGTTCTTTCGTCTTGCAGAAGCTGCTCGAATTCTCCGTATATGAGGAGCGGCGGCGACAGAACGAGAGTCGTTGTTATAGCGGGCGACCGCGGTCTTGCGGGCGGATATAACAACAATATATTCCGTGCCGCGAAAGACTTGCCCGATGCGGAGTTTATACCGATTGGGAAGCGCGCCTGCGACAAATTCGGAGACGGATACCAGTCCTGCGAAAAGTTTTCTTCGTCAGACGCCGACGTTCTTGCCGAAAAACTTCTTGAAGATTTCGCACTTGAAAAATACGATAAACTCGCTATCTTATCGACCGAGTACGTTTCAATGATGAAGCAGGACCCGGTGATAAAATGGGTGCTTCCGATCCAAAAGTTCGATTCTTCATCATCCGGGATCGTGTTCGAGCCTTCTGAAGAAGAAGTCTTCCCGTCAGCCGTTAAGCTTTACGTTTCGGGCCTCATAATGGCGGCTGTAAGGGAGAGCTTCGCGTCTGAAGTAGCGGCGCGCCGCGTTGCTATGGATGCGGCAGGCAAGAATGCCAAGAAGATGATCGATGACCTTACAATCAGTTATAACCGCGCAAGACAAGGCGCGATTACTCAGGAGATCACAGAGATCGTCGCCGGCTCAGGCAGATGATCCTTATAAGGAGTGATTTAATTGGAAAATAAAAATACGGGAAAAGTCGTACAGGTCATGGGACCTGTCGTCGACGTTCGTTTTGGCGCGGCAAATCTTCCCCATATTTATAACGCTCTCACGATTCCTGTGGGCGATAGGACTCTGACTGTTGAAGTCGCTCAGCATATCGGAGACAACACCGCGAGATGTATCGCAATGGCGTCTACCGACGGACTCAGCAGAGGTACGACAGCTACCGATACCGGCGCGCCCATCAGCGTTCCCGTAGGCCGCGATACGCTCGGCAGGATTTTCAACGTCCTCGGTGACACGGTCGACGGAGGGGAAGAACTCAAAGAAGCGCCTCGCAAGAGTATCCACCGAGCCGCTCCGTCATTCGAGGAACTCTCGACATCAACGGAGATATTTGAAACCGGTATCAAGGTCATCGACCTTATCTGTCCCTATTCCAAGGGCGGTAAGATCGGGCTTTTCGGCGGCGCAGGTGTCGGCAAGACCGTTATCATTATGGAGCTTATTCATAATATCGCAAAGCAACACGGCGGTCTCTCAGTCTTTACAGGCGTCGGCGAACGTACAAGAGAAGGAAACGACCTTTACTATGAAATGAAAGAATCCGGCGTTCTTTCAAAGACCGCGTTGATTTACGGTCAGATGAACGAGCCTCCGGGAGCGAGAATGAGAGTCGCTCTATCGGGTCTCACCGTCGCTGAAAACTTCAGAGACGAAGAAGGACAGGACGTGCTCCTGTTCATCGACAATATATTCAGGTTTACTCAGGCGGGAAGCGAAGTTTCCGCTCTTCTCGGAAGAATGCCGTCCGCAGTCGGATATCAGCCTACGCTTGCAAACGAGATGGGTATTCTTCAGGAAAGGATAACGTCGACTAAACGCGGTTCGATCACGTCCGTTCAGGCGGTTTACGTTCCGGCGGACGACCTTACCGACCCCGCTCCCGCTACAACGTTTGCGCACCTTGACGCAACTACGGTTTTGTCAAGAAGTATCGCTTCTCAGGGTATATATCCGGCTGTCGATCCTCTTGAATCTACGAGCCGCATTCTTTCACCCGACGTTATCGGTGAAGAGCATTATACCGTTGCGAAAGAAGTTCAGAGAATACTTCAGAGATACGCGGAGCTTATGGATATCATTGCGATCATGGGTATGGACGAGTTGTCCGAGGACGACAAGATGCTCGTTCAGAGAGCAAGAAAGATCCAGAGATTCCTCTCTCAGCCATTCTACGTTTCCGAAAAGTTTACGGGATACCCCGGAGTTTACGTTCCGATATCCGAAACGATCAGAGGTTTCCGCGAGATCATAGACGGAAAGCACGACGATATACCCGAATCGTGCTTCCTGTTTGCCGGTACGATAGACGACGTCGTAGCTCGCGCTAAGGAGCAGCAATGAATACTTTTAAATTGACAGTATCTACTCCGGACGGCGAACGATACAAAGGAGAAACCGAAGCGCTGTTTGTAAGAGGATCGGAAGGAGATCTCGCAGTACTTGCGAATCACGCGCCGTTCGTCACGCCTGTCAAAGCGTGTAAATGCAGAATAATTACATCCGACGGGGAAGAGATAGAAGCAGATGTTTTCGGCGGACTTCTCAGCGTCGCCGACGGAGGAGATACCATTTTGCTTACCACAACGTTTAATTTGTAATAATAGAACAGAGGACGCCGTTGCGTCCTCTGTTTTTTGTTCTGTTGCTCATTTTCAATTCCATATAATATAACAACAACGGATACTCAGAAGAGTATCCGTTGTTGTGGTGCTAGAAACGGGACTTGGTCTGCCTGCGGTAAGGGGTCCTCAAAAATCATATGATTTTTGGGGTTCACGGGGACAGACCTTTCCGCGGCTCTTGACAGTCCCCCGGACTGTCAATTCACTACCTGCCGTCATCGGTGCCCGAAAAGCCTATCGGGTCACTACCGTGTCTCATCCTCAGGCTCTTTCGACCGCTGGCTCTCAC
>CADBTH010000042.1 GCA_902797495.1 uncultured Ruminococcus sp. | reverse complement strand
GGCGGTATGAAGGAAAACGTCCTCGTTTACGCGATCTCGGACGACGGATACGATTTTCCGTCTTTAAAGTCTCTCGCGGTGCCGTTCTATGCTGCAGCGGAAAATCCGGGAGGCGCTCTTGTCGATGAAGACGGAACTATCAGAATAATTTACTCTCCTTACCCAACGATAGAGAAAAAGAGAGATGTCGACACCTGCTGCATGGGTATGCTTACGATTCGCGAAGGAAAAGTGTTTTACAATGCCGACAGGTTTGCAATCGTCCCTGCGCCATGCCTTTACGCCGAAAGCTGGATCGAACGTCTGTCTGACGGTGATCTGTTTGTGTCAACATGGCAGACAGCCAGCGAAGACTCCAGCCAGTATCTCATATCACACGACAACGGTAAAACGTTTATAGGACCATCTGCTCAGCCGTTCCGCGGTCAGAGCACAGGTATCTGCGCAGGTAACGACGGCGACGTTTACATAGCTTATAACCAGAGAAAAGAAGGCACCGTCGGCGTATGGCTGGCTCATTTGATGCCCCCGAAACTCGGCAACTCCTATGGACACATTATCAAAAACGAGCCCGTTTGGGAAGCGGCGAACGCTACGAGAAGCGAGAGCAGCGGAGACTTTGCCGAGTGGACTGATTTCTCATTCGGAGAGCCCCATGTAAAACTTCTCCCCGACGGAACGATCATCGTCGTTCTTTGGTACGAGCAGGGCGACGTTCGCGGTATAAGATACGTGAGACTCGCCGAAGAAAACTGAACAAACAACAAGATCGAAAAAAAGATGATGCCTCACGCATCATCTTTTTTTATGAATCCCGAAATACCGTTCACGTCCGAGAGCTCTTCGTATCTGTCGAAGTTTCCGAGGAGAGTTTCCGTTCTGTGACTGTCGCTCGACAGTATGAAATGCCCTCCCCGCTCTTTGATATAATTGTATATCTCACAAGACGGATAAGGTCTCGTTCTCCCTGCGCGGAACATCGCGCCGGTATTGATCTCAAAGAGTTTGCAGGTCTTGAGGAGTCTGTCAGCGGCGCGCCGCCACGCGGCAACGTAACGCGGGTCGCTCTCGTCGAAAAATCTTCCCCCCTCGTTGTACTTCGTAACGAGGTCGAAGTGACCGACTATGGTCGGGCGTATCACCTCTCCGATCTTCGACACGTTCTCATAGTACGCCTCGCAGAGGGCGAGCGCGTCGCCTCCGAAAAAGCGCTCTGTCGCGTCCGCGAGGACGTCGGCTCCCGCGTCGACCGCCGGATACTCGTCCCCGAATCTGAAGTAATGAGTAGAGCCTATGACGTAGTCCAGCCCTTCCGTGTCTTCGTCGGAGAAAAGGTCCTTCTCGACGCCGAGATATATCTTTATTTTCCCCGCGTACTTTTCTTTAAGGCGGCGGATCTCTTTTCTGTAAAGGACGCTCCCCTCCTTCGACATACAGTAGTCGAAGTCGAACGGCTGATGGGCGTGTGAGGAAAAGCCGATCTCGTCCATACCGATCTCTATCGCCGCCTCCACCATCTCCTCGGCGGTATTTTTTCCGTCGCAGAAGGTAGTGTGAACGTGGTAATCGCGCCTTATCATTTCGTCATCTTCTCCTGCTTGACCTTGTGGTCGATGACGTGACGGGATGCGAGCTCGCGGTGGATATCCTCTACCGAGATCCCCGCTTCGATCATCAGAACCATCACGTGATACGTAAGATCCGCGATCTCGTAGACCGTCTCGGCTTTATCGCGGTCCTTAGCCGCGATGATCACCTCTGTCGACTCTTCTCCTACTTTTTTGAGGATCTTGTCAAGGCCCTTTTCAAAGAGGTATGTTGTGTAAGAGCCCTCTTTCTTTTCGGTCTTTCTGCCCTCGATCAGCTTCATGAGCATATCGAGCGAGAACTCATGCCTCTCGTCGCTCTCGTACACCTTGTCGTTGAAGCACGACTCCGTACCGAGGTGGCACGCGGGGCCGTCCGGCTCGACTACTACCTCGAGCGCGTCGCGGTCGCAGTCCGCGGTTATCGAGACTACGTGCTGATAATTGCCGCTCGTCTCACCCTTCAGCCAGAGCTCGTTTCTCGAACGGCTCCAGAAGCAGGTCAGCCCTTTCTCCATCGTGATACTGAGGCTCTCGCGATTCATGTACGCGAGGGTCAGCACTTTACCCGAAACGGAATCGGTAACTATCGCGGGGATCAGCCCGCGCTCGTCAAATTTCAGTTCGTCAATATTCAGCATGATATACCTCACAGACGGACGGGTATCCCCGCCTCCGCCATTTTTTCTTTAAGATCTTTTATCGACACTTCGCCGAAGTGGAAGATCGAAGCCGCGAGCCCCGCGTCCACTTTGGGAAGAGTTTTGAAGAGGGTTATGAAATCTTCGATGCAGCCCGCGCCGCCCGAGGCGATCACGGGAACGGACACGGCGTCCGACACCGCCTTCAGCATCTCGAAGTCGAACCCGCGCTTCACGCCGTCCGTATCGATCGAGTTGACGACGATCTCCCCCGCGCCGTTCTCGACGCAGCGTTTTATCCACTCGATAGCTTCCATACCGGTGTTCTCGCGCCCGCCCTTTGCGAAGACGCGGAACGCGCCGTCCACCCTCGCGATATCCGCCGACAGAACCACGCACTGGTCTCCGTACAGCTTCGCCGCCTCTGAGACGATCGACGGGTCTCTTATCGCGCCGGAGTTCACGCTGACCTTGTCCGCGCCGCACTTCAGCACGCGGTCGAAGTCCCGGACGGAATTGATGCCGCCGCCGACGGTAAGCGGAATGAATACGCTCTTCGCAGTCTCGACGAGGATATCGGTAAAGAGCGCTCTGCCCTCGGCGGACGCGGTGATATCGTAAAATACGAGCTCGTCGGCTCCCGCGGAACTGTAGAACTTTGCGAGCTCAACGGGGGACGCCACGTCTCCGAGTCCTTTGAAATTTACTCCCTTGACCACCCTGCCGTCCTTGACGTCGAGGCACGGGATTATTCTCTTGGTTATCATTTTATCACCTCGTGCGCTTCCCTGAGGTCTATCGCTCCGGTATAGTACGCTTTTCCGATTATCGCGCCGTAAAGCCCCATATCGGAGAGCGCCTTCACGTCGTCGAGAGACGACACTCCGCCCGAAGCGACGATATCTACGTCGAATTTTTCGGACAGACGGCGGTACAGTTCTCTGTTCGTACCGCGCATCGCGCCGTCCTTCGAAACGTCGGTGCAGATCATCGTTTTCACTCCGACGGAACTCATTTTTCCGAAGAAATCGTCCGCCGTAAGGGAGGTCACCTCGCGCCAGCCTCTGACCGCAACGAATCCGTCCTTAAGGTCGGCGCCGACCGCGATCTTCTCTCCGTACAGAGATACCGCCCGTCCGACGAACGACGAGTCCTCCGCCGCGGCGGTACCGAGGATGACCCGGTCGATACCCGCCGAGATATACTTTTCAATGACCTCGAGGGAACGGATACCTCCTCCGATCTCGCAGAAGAGTCCCGACGCGCTCTTGATCTTCAGAACGGTATCGAAGTTCGGAGTTCCCCCGTCCTTCGCGCCTTCGAGATCGACGATATGTACGTAATTTGCGCCGCAAGCGGCGAAATCCTCCGCGACGCGCCACGGCTCATCCGAATACACGGTCATCTTTTCATAGTCGCCCTTGTAAAGGCGGACGGCTTTGCCGACAAACAAGTCTATTGCGGGAAACAGTTTCATCTCGTCACCTCACAGAACGCTTTAAGGATGGCAAGACCCACGTCGCCGCTCTTTTCGGGATGGAACTGACACCCGAAGACGTTGCCCGACGAGACGGCCGCGGTGAGCGGAGCGCCGTATTCGGACGTTGCGACGACCGAGTCGCCGCAGTCCGCGGCGTAGTACGAATGAACGAAATAAACGAAATCCCCGTTCTTGATTTTCTTAAAGATCGGACATTCCTTTTTTATATCGAGCGCGTTCCAGCCGATGTGCGGTATCTTGAGCCCTTTCGGTATGACGTCCGCTATCGGACGTACCGAGCCTTTTATGAGTCCGAGTCCCTCGTGCTCGCCGTACTCGTAGCTTTTATCGAACAGAAGCTGCATCCCGAGGCAGATTCCCATCAGCGGAACGCCGTCTTCTGCGAGCTGCTTTACCGTACGGTCGAGGCGCGTTTCTCTAAGCTTTGCCGCGGCGTCGGAAAACGCTCCGACTCCGGGAAGTATCACTCTGTCGGCGGAAAGGATCGTTTTTTCGTCCCGGCTCACCGCCGCCTCCTCGCCGATCGATGCGAACGAGCTTTTCAGCGAGAAGAGGTTGCCAACTCCGTAGTCAATAATTACAGTCATCAGAGCACGCCTTTCGTAGAGGGAACGGAGTCTTTTCTCGTCTCGTCGATCGAACACGCTTCCCTCATCGTTCTCGCGAACGATTTGAATGCGCCTTCGATTATGTGGTGGGAGTTCTTTCCAGACAGTTTCTTTATGTGGAGAGACGACGGACAGCTTCTGACGAATCCCCAGAAGAATTCGGATACGAGCTCCGTGTCGAAGTCTCCGACTCTTTCAGCCGGTATTCTCAGACAGCATGAGAGATACGTTCTTCCGGACAGATCGATCGCCGTCAGTATCAGAGACTCGTCCATCGGAAGGATCGTGTCGCCGTATCTCTTTATCCCGCGTTTGTCACCGAGAGCCTTTGAAAAAGCGTCTCCGAGCGCGATGCCGATATCCTCGACCGAGTGGTGATAATCCACCTCGACGTCGCCGCGGCACTTCACTTCGAGGTCGAAGCATCCGTGAGAAGCGAAGAGGGTGAGCATGTGATCGAGAAACGGGACTCCCGTATCTATAGTGCTCTTGCCCGCACCCTCTATTGTCAGGGCGATATCGATATCGGTCTCCTTCGTCGTTCTTTTAACTACGGCGCATCTCATTTTTTCTCCTCCAGTATTTCCTTAGTCTTTTCAAGCAGTATCCCGATCTGTCCGGCACTTCCTACCGTGATGCGGCAATATTCCTTTATCCGCTCTCCCGTGAAGTGACGGACGAGGACTCCCCTCTTTTTCAGTTCGAGGTAGAGCTCCTCTCCCGATATCTTCGGGTGACGGGCGAAGACGAAATTCGCCGACGAATCGGTCGTGACGAATCCGAATGACCTCAGTTCAGCCGTGAGATATTCCCTGTTGGAAACGATCGTTCTGCAGTTTTCCTTTATCAGATCGTCCTCGTCCAAAACGGCGCATCCCGCCGCCTGAGTCATTCTGTTCACGTTGTAAGGGTTCGTCGAATACTTCAGCGTATTCAGATCTCTTATCAGCTCCTCGCACGCGATACCGAATCCGAGGCGCGCGCCAGCCATCGAGCGGGATTTCGAGAAGGTCTGAGTGACGAGAAGATTGTCGTACTTATGTATCAGACCCGCCGCGCTCTCGCCGCCGAAGTCTACGTAAGCCTCGTCTATGACGACGACGTTGTCCGGATTGGAGGCGACTATCCGCTCGATATCGGACAACGGAAGAGCGATTCCCGTCGGAGCGTTCGGATTAGCTATAAAAACCGTCTTTCCGACTCCGACGTAGTCGTCGACGTCGACGGTGAAGTCCTCTCTCAGCGGTATCTTTTCATAAGGCACTCCGTCAGCCTCGGCGAAGACCTCGTAAAAGCCGTAAGTGATATCGGGAAACACCGCGGGATGGCGCTTGCCGCAGAAGCACTTGAACGCGAAGTCGAGTATCTCGTCCGAGCCGTTGACGGCGATGACTTCCGTCGGCAGGACTCCGAGCGACGAGGCGAACTTCTTACACAGTTCGACAGGCTCCGGAGCGGGATACAGTTCGAGCCTTTCCGCCTCGCGCCTCGCCGCCTCGACGACGGACGGGGGCGGCGCGAACGGGCTCTCGTTCGTATTGAGTTTTACGTATTCCATATCGCGCGGCTGTTCTCCCGGAGTATAGGGAACGAGGCGCGAATATTTTTCGCTGAAAAACCTTGACATCTCAGTCCTCCGACCTGATCGTCGCGCTCTTCGCGTGAGCGGTCAGCCCTTCTTTTCTCGCAAACGCCGCGACGTCCCCGGCAACTCTCGCGAGCGCCTCTTTCGTGTAGTAAGTGTACTGGGTCTTCTTCACGAAATCGTCGACGGAGAGCGGACTTGAAAACCTCGCCGTTCCGCTCGTCGGTAAGGTGTGGTTGGGGCCCGCAAGATAATCTCCGAGCGCCTCGGGGCAGTTTCTTCCCATGAATACCGAGCCCGCGTTCTTTATCTTGTCGAGATAATCGAACGGCGAGTCGACGCAAAGCTCGAGGTGTTCGGGAGCGATCTCGTTCGCGATCTCGATCACCTTCGCAAGGTCGTCCGCTACGATGATCTTGCCGTTGTTGTCGATGGAAGCTCTCGCGATCTCCGCTCTTTCGAGAAGCGGTATCTGGCGCTCAAGCTCCGCCGAAACGTTTTCCGCAAGTTCCGCCGAATCGGTGACGAGCACCGCACTCGCCATCTTGTCGTGCTCCGCCTGCGAGAGAAGATCCGCCGCCGCATGACGGGGATCCGTCTCGCCGTCGGAGACTATGAGGAGCTCGCTCGGACCAGCGATCATATCGATCGAGACGGTGCCGAAGACCTGTCTCTTCGCTTCCGCGACGAACGCGTTTCCGGGACCGACGATCTTATCGACCTTTGCAACGCTTTCCGTTCCGTAAGCGAGCGCGGCTATCGCCTGCGCGCCGCCGACCTTATATATCTTATCGATCCCCGCGACCTTCGCCGCCGCGAGGATGGCGGGGTTGACTTTTCCGTCCTTCGAGGGAGGGGTCACCATAGCAACGAGGGGACAGCCCGCGATCTTCGCGGGGATCGAGTCCATCAGCACGGTCGAGGGATACGCCGCCGTACCTCCGGGAACGTACAGTCCGACCTTTTCGATCGGGATGACCTTCTGACCCATGACGACTCCGTCCTCGTCGTTGATGACGAAGCTGTTTCTCTTCTGCGCCGTGTGGAATTTTCTTATATTCTCAGCCGCCCTCTCGAGTATCATTATGAAGTCGGGCTCGACGAGCCTTATCGCCTCGTCGATCTCTTCCGCGCTCACTTCGAGAGACGAAAGTTTCGCGCCGTCGAACTTTTCGGTCAGTTCAAAAAGCGCCTCGTCGCCTCTCTCCCTGACGTCTGAGATTATCCCCGACACGACACCCGAAACGTCACGTTCGGGGTCGAACCTTGCGAATATTTCATCCGGCGAGACCTCGCCCCATTTTAGTATCTTTATCATTTGTTTCCCTCCGTCAGCCTCGATATACTCCCGGCGACCTTTTCTATCATTTCAGTCTTGAATTTGAAGCTCGATTTGTTCGCGATCAGCCTTGCGCTTATCGGAAGGATCGTCTCGATGACTTCGAGATCGTTCTCCTTCAGCGTAGTTCCCGTCTCGACGATATCGACGATCACGTCGGAGAGCCCGAGGATCGGAGCTATCTCGATCGAGCCGTTCAGATGGATGATATCGATGTCCCTTCCTATCGAGGAATAGTAGTCCTTCGCGATCTTCGAGAACTTCGTCGCAACGCGAAGAGTCCGGTTCACGTCGTCCGAAAATCCCTTCGGTGCGGCGACAGCCATGCGGCACTTGCCCATTCCGAGGTCGCAAAGCTCGTAAACGTCTGGCGCATACTCGAGGATTATATCTTTTCCCGCGACTCCGACGTCGGCGGCTCCCCGTTCGACGTAGATCGCGACGTCCGACGGCTTGACCCAAAAATATCTGACTCCCGCCTCGTTATTCTCAAAAATGAGCTTGCGGTTGTTTTCCTTTATCGACGGGCATTCGAAGCCCGCCTCTTCGAAGATCGCGTAGACCTTCTCGCCGAGTCTCCCCTTCGGGAGCGCGATATTCAGCATTTTATCCATCACACCCTCCTCAAAGAAGTCTCTCGAGCATATCGAGATATACCGCGAAGCCGACGGCGCGGCTCCGCCTTCCCATCTTCTTCATGAGACGATCGTACTGTCCGCCCGAAAGGACTCCCTCCGGGACTCCCTCGACAAATCCCTTGAAAATGATCCCGTTGTAATAATTGCCGTCTGCCGTTACCGAAAAATCGATCCTGACCGAGTCGGCGTAAGGCGTTCCTTCGAAAACGGAAAGGACTTCTTCGAGCTCTTTTACGCACCGCTCGTCGAACTGTCCCGTGAGTTTGTCGATAACTTCCGCGGCGCTGCCGTAAGTCGAAACGAGCGCGACGAGTTTGTCCTCTCTGCCCTCGGGGATCCCCGCGTTACGGCAGATCTCGCGGATGCCGTGGACGTTCTTCCCGCCCGCGCACTCAAGAAGCTTTGCGGAAAGCGCCGCGTCGTCCGTCGCCTCCGACAGAGCGGAGTCGAGCAGTCCGAGGTGCGAGACTTCAAGAACGAACTTTTTACCCGTCATCTCAAGGCTCTTCGCCGCAAGTGTCAGCACTTCGCCGAGAAGAGCGGCGTCGATCTTTCCTATGCATTCGAGTCCCGCCTGCTTGATCTCGCGGAACGTTCCCGTTCCCTTCGAGACTCTGTAAACGGACTCGTCGTAACAGACCTTCGTGACGTTATCCGCGTCGTCGCGGTCGTTCTTGACGATCGAGAGCGTGACGTCGGGCTTGAGTGCCATCAGCTTGCCGTCGGTGTCGGTAAAAGTTATGACGCTGTCGGAAACGAGGAAATCGATATTTCTGCCGTAAAGCGCGTATTCCTCGAATTTGCTCATCTTATATCTCTTGTAACCGTATTCCCCGTAGAGCGATCTGAGCGAGAATATAAGCTTTTCGGTACCGTCGAGTACCCCTTCGTCAAATCTCATCGATCTTTATATCCTCCTTGACGCGGTCTATAACCGTTCTGTAACCGCCCGAGCCGTAGTTCAGGCAGCGGCTGACGCGGCTGATCGTCGCCGTGCTGATGCCCACTTTTTCACCGATCTGCTGGTAGTTGTATCCGCCGTCGAGCAGCAGCGCGGTGTCAAATCTCTGCGCCATATCGACGATCTCCTTGATCGTGCAGACGTCCTCGAGAAAAGCGCGGCACTCCTCTTCCGTTCTGAGAGATGTCAGCGCGTGATACAAACGCTTCGTCGATTCGTTGTCGAAATTCTTCATCGTGTTATACCTCGTGGTGAGATGTGTTATTACGGATAGATTTTAACACTTTATCACGCTAAAGTCAATAGTTTTCAGAAATATTAATAAAAAAACGCGGCGGAAGTGAGACTTCTCACTTTCCGCCGCGAAATGATTCACTGATCTTTCAATCCGCAAGCATTTTCCTGAACGACTCAAGACAACCGTCGGCGGACGCTCTCGCGCCTTCGAGGCTGTTCCCTTCGGTCAGAACGTAGATCTTGATCTTAGGCTCCGTGCCGGAGGGTCGGATGATTACGTGGTCTCCTCGCTCGGTGACGTAGGAAAGTACGTCGGACGAAGGAAGTCCCGAATCGGTGCGCTCGCCTGTCGTAAGATCGCAGACGATACCGCTCTTGAGATCCGCGCTCTTTGCTATCTTGGCGCCGTCGATCTCCGCGGGAGGGTCTTCTCTGAGACGCCTCATCGTCGCCGCCATCCTCTCTTTTCCGTCGGGCGTGTCCATTATCACGTTTGTAACGGACTCGACGAAATATCCGTATCTCTCAAACAGACGGTCGAGGGCGTCGATGAGAGTCATTCCGCGTTCTCTGTAGTACGCCGCCATCTCGCAGATGAGCATGGTGGTCACGACCGCGTCCTTATCTCTCGCATACGTGCCTTTAAGGTAGCCGTAGCTCTCCTCGAAGCCGAAAATGAACGTTCCTTCCCCGCTCTTCTCATGCTCCTTGATGACCTCTCCGATATATTTGAAT
>CADBTH010000041.1 GCA_902797495.1 uncultured Ruminococcus sp. | reverse complement strand
GAACGGAGGTAGCGCCGTAGAACGTGACGGTTCCTCTTGTGATCCTGTTGCCGTACGTCACCCGTCCGCAGGCGGAAAGGAGCAGAGCGCAAACCGTTACGATCGCGAGTGCGGGCGCAATTATTCTTTTCATGATCCGATCCTTTCTGTACATTACAACTATGTTTTTAAGCCCGTTCCGAAAAGTTTTGAAGGGGGTTTGGGGGAGTCCGGGGTCCTCAAAAGTCGTCAGACTTTTGGGGTTCTCGGGAAACTTTTTCAAAAGTTTCCCCCCAAGTTCTATTTCTGCATATAGTAACTCCGTAATTCCTCGCATATCCCCGAAAGGTCGTCGCGGAGGGCGGCGTAGCTGAAGAAGGCGCTGCCGCTGTAGGAGTCGAGGGTGCGGGAGTATTCGAGCTGTTTTGTCATCTCGCCCGGCTCGAAGTCGTCTTCGTAGCGGTAGGCGGCGTGAGAGAAGTAGAGAGTGACGTTCTTGCCGCGGACTCTCTCGTTCCACCAGGTAGAGAGCACCTTGAAGCTCGCGGTGAGGTAGGAGGTCTCCCAGTAGATCTGGGGAGCGAGGAAATCGACGTATCCGCCGTCGATCCATGCGAGCGGGTCGCAGAAGAGCTCGTCGTAGCTCTCAAATCCCGCGGTGAGCGAGCCGCCGTTTTCGCCGTCGTCGTTCTGCCAGATGCCGAAGCAGGCGACTCCGAAGCGGCACTCGGGGTCGGCTTCCTTGACCGCGCCGTAAACGCCCTTTACGAGCTCGTTTATGTTGCCGCGGCGGAAGTCCTCGAGGAGAACTCCCTCGGCGGCGTACTTCGCGAAGCTGTCCGCGTCGTTGAAGACTTCGAGCACGTCGCGTCCGTTCTCATCCTTTTCGTAGACTGCGTAGGGGTAGAAGTAGTCGTCGAAGATGATCCCGTCGACGGCGTATTTCCGAACGATCTCGGCGACTCCCTTTGCGACGAGCTCCCTCGCCTCGGGGTGTGCCGGATCGAGGCAGAGCTTGCCGCCGTAGGTGACGATACAGTCTCTCGCCGCGTCCTTTGCGGGGGACTCCGGCAGCTCGTCGACCGTTATCTTGTCGACCGAAACGCGGAGCGGATTCACCCATGCAATGACGGAGACTCCCTCGGCGTGAGCCTTGTCGACAAGGTATCCGAGGCAGTCGAGAGTCAGCCCGCCCGATGTCGAGAGATATTTTGAAACGGGAAATATGTCGGAGTCGTAGAACGCGTCGAACGAGGGACGCGCCTGAAAGATCACCGTGTTGAGCCCTGTGTCCTTCGTCTTGCGCACGATCGCGTCGAGCTCGGACTTCAGCTCCTCAGCGGTGAGATCCGGCTTCGAGGGGAAGGTCAGATTGTAGACCGTCGGAACGTATACGCCGCGCATCTCTTCCGGCGCGACGTGGACTCTCGGCGGCTCGGTCACTTCTTCCGTCTCCGTTTCCGAAGAGGCGCCGCGCCCTGCCGCGCCGCACCCGACGAGCGGGAGGACGAGGGAGACGGCGACGAGAAACGCGATCGACGCGAGGAGGACAAAAGAGAGGGGAAATCTTCGGTTTTCGTTCATGCCGTAAAATCTTTTCCGAAGCCGCACGGAGTCTTTCCGCACAGCTTGATGGCGGTGTAGGCGAGGACCTCGAGCGAGTCGGTCAGTCCCGAGTCGTCGTCGAGGATCCGCTTTATGAGGGAGAGCTCGGTGCATCCGAGGATGAGCGTGTCGCATCCGCGGTCGAAGAGGGCGCGGCAGATCCTTTTGAATTTGTCCGTGTCTATCGCGCCGCCCTGCTTGACGTCGCCGTAGATAAGCTCCATGAGGGCCGCCTGGTCTTCGGCGGACGGGACTTCCCATCCGAGTCCCTTGCGCTCGCACTCGATCTGGTAGGAGCGCGCGCGGAGCGTGCCGTCGGTGGCGAGAATGCCCGCCTTTTTGTAACCGGCGCGCTTGATGTGCGCGACGGTCTCCGTGATGATGGAGGGAACGGGAACGGAGACGGCGTGGCGTATCTCGTCGATGAAATAGTGAGCGGTGTTGCAGGGGATGACTATCGCCGAGACGTTGCAGCTCTCGAGGTATCTCGCGTCGCGGATCATTACGGGAAGGGGATTCTTATCGCTCTTGCCCGTGATGAAAGCCGTTCTGTCGGGGGTCGAGGCGCGGGAGGAGAGCAGGACGTCGATGTGATCCTGGTCGCAAGTCGCCGCGGTGTGTTCCGTTATCATCTCGAGAAAGTAGGCGCTCGCCGCGGGCCCGAGTCCGCCGAGGACTCCGAGGGTCAGCGGATCGGCGTCGCGCCGGCGGTCGTACTGAACTACCGTCGCCGCGGGCTCCGCTCCCTCGAGCGGGAAGAGTACCGTTCTCGTGTATTTTTCCTTGTCGAAAGACGGAAAATAGGTGTCGGCGTCGGGGAACGAGTCGTCGACCTCGGTCAGGCAGAGCCTGTCCGCGAAGGGAAGAAACGCTCTGTAGATCGAGCCGCCGCCGATGATGAATGACTCCTCGTTGTGGTCGAGGCGCGAGAGCGCCTCCTCTATCGAGTGGACGACCTCGGCGCCGTCGGCAACGTAGCCCGGGTCGAGGGTGACGACGATGTTTCTTCTGTCGGGAAGCGCCGCGGGCAGAGACTCAAAGGTGTTCTGGCCCATGACTACTGTGTGTCCCGAGGTCGTGCGGCGGAAGTGCGGCAGGTCGCCTTTCACGCGCCATATGAGGTCGTTTTTGTAGCCGAGCTCTAAGTTCCGCCCGACAGATGCGATGATAGTGATCATATATTCTCCTTACTGAGCGATGGGGAAGGTTATCTTGCCCATGTGCTCGTATCCGACGATTTTGATGTCCTTCAGCTCGCGCGAGTTGTCGATCGCGTAGAAGTCCGTGACGTCGGGATTTATCCAGAGAGTCGGCGCGGGAAGGTCGCCCTTCGTCTCGAAACGCTCGATCTGCTCCTTGATGCCGTCTATCTGATTTACGTAGATGTGCGCGTCCTTGATGCTCCAGTCGAGAGTTCCGACCTTCAGCCCCGTGCAGTGGGCGACGAGGGAGAGGAGGGTCGCGTACTGGGTCACGTTGAAGGGGAGTCCGAGGGGCACGTCGCAGCTTCTCTGATGCACCCACGCGGAGAGGCGGCCGTTCGTCACGTCCCACTCCGTGCTCCACACGCAGGAGGGAAGGACTGCCGTCGGGACGTAGTCGTCCTGCCACAGCGTCAGCACGCAGCGGCGGTCGTTCGGGTTGTTCTTCACGGTGTTCAGCAGGCGGTCTGTGAGGTTGAATTTATTTATAATGTAGCCGTACGCCGTGCCGATCGTGTGAGCCCACTCCGGCCCGAAGTATTTTTCGACCTTGGTGCGAACGAGCCGCCCGTCGTCTCCGGGCACCATCTGCTCGGCGCGCCAGTAACCGTCCTCGCCGATCTCCCACTCGTCCCAGATCTTGACTCCGCGCTCCTTGAGCCAGCGGACGTCGTTCGACTTCGCCTGGTAGAACCAGAGCATTTCGGTGATGGCGGCTCTGAAGAAGAGCTGCTTCGTGGTGAGGACGGGGAACTCTTCGGACAGGTCGAAGTGGAGGTAGTGAGAGGGTATCTTTATAGTATTGATCCCCGTTCTGTTCTCGACCTCGGTCCCTTCCGAGAGGATCTTTTTGCAGAGCGATATGTAGTCGCGGTCCCATTTAGACATGGCTTGCCTCCGTTACAATATATGATGTATCGTTATTATAATATGATACCATATCTTGTCGCTCATG
>CADBTH010000040.1 GCA_902797495.1 uncultured Ruminococcus sp. | reverse complement strand
GATCACGTTCTTCTCATAGGTCGCCGATACCGAAAGCCCCGTTTTGTCAAACTCTTCGCCGACATCGTATTCCGTCTTATCCGGCAGGGAAACGACCTCTATCGACTTCAGTACGGGCGTCGGGTCGACTATCGTTATGTCGAAGCCGCACGAAAGGTCTCCGAACGAGAGAGCGATGCTCTTTATCCCCTCGGAGCCGCTGTCAAATCCGCTGACTGTCAGACTGTCCATGTTTATCAGAGAGGTAAACACCTTTTTGACCGGCGCGCCGTTTTCGATAACGGTCTTCTCAAAGGTTCCCTCGACACAAAGACCCGTCTCGTCAAATTCTTCGCCGATGTAATAGAACAGGCGGGAAGGCGCCGACGCAAGATCGAGAGATACGAGTACCGACGTCGGATCGACGACGGTGATAACGAAAGTCTTTGAAAAGCTGCCGCCGAGCGGGTCGCTCCAAGCGACGGTCACGGTCTTCTGTCCCGCCGTCGACGTGTCGGCGCCAGAGACCGTATACCCCGTGACGTTTTTGTTCGTACCGTTGCTGTAGGAGGCGCTTACGACGAGCCCGGACTTATCGAAGATCTCTCCGATGTAATACGCTGTCCTCGTCGGGAGAGACGTCAGAGCGATACCCGTGCAGGTGATCTTCTTCAGAACGAGCGCCTGCTTGCCGAGAAGGGAGTACGCGTTCTCGACGGCGGACTTCGCGTAAGCGACGTAGTCGTTCGAGCCGACTCTGCTCATCGGGTCGTTGAAGTAGTAGTAATTGTTGTCGTATCCCACGAGGAGGAGACAGTGGAGCATATTGTTGTACTTTATGCTCTTCCCTTCGGGAGTCGTCCACCACGAATATGTGACGCTCGACGTCATGCCGACCGTCGCCCAAACGATGACGGGGATATCTTTGTTTATGTAAGTCGAACACAGGGTGGAAAGGCTGCTGCCCGTCTCGTTTATGATCTGATACTTGTTCTGGTCCGCCGCCTTCTTCATCGCGGCCTCTATGACCGGAGCGTAGCAGCCCCAGCCGAGACCTCCAGTCTTATGAGGGTCTCCGACGTATACCTTGTCCGGATCGGCTCCGACTCCTCCGGACGGCGCCGCCCCCATCGGAAGATACTTTGATATGAAAGTTTCCGTGTCGATATTCACCCCGGCGTACTTCAGCGCCATGACCGCGCTCGTCGCCTCGCATCCGTTCGGAAGCCCCGCGCCGAACTGATTTATATATGGCGCCTTGATTATCTTTGCGTCGCTCCCCGCGACCTGCGTGCGGCGCTCGAACATCATTATCTGGAGTGCGGTGATATTACCGCGGCTGAGCCATCCGGAGTCTGTCGCCGAGACGTCGATATTGCCGGAGAGCCCGAAATCGTTCTTGATGGAACGCATAGCCGCCTCGTTGCCGTTGCTTACCCAGTCGAGCCATTCCCCCGCGACCTTCGCGCGGTACATCACGACATAATCGGAATGATCGTAGGAATTCGTCGTCCGGTTGAACACCTTGATCTCAAGGTTTGCGACGGTCTTGCCGCTCCTTCCTGCGTACGTTCCCGACTGATCGCTGCGGATAGTGGAGCACCACACGGCCTCTGTGGTCCTGACTCTGTACTCGAGGTAGAAATGCGCGTGGTTCGTCTCTATCTGTACGTACTGTATCCTGTCAGAGGCGTTCGAGGGATCGACGGTTTTCCATGCCGCCCCGTCGTAAAAGCGCGCCCTTGAAATGCCGGAGTTGCTGACGTATAGAGAGTTCGCGGGCGGCGCGTTGAAGAAGACCTCATCCGTGCCGTCGGAGATAAGAACGTACTCTTCTTCAGATTCGTCCGCGCCTTCGGCATCTTCCGCGGAATCCGTATCCGCAGAAACGACCTCTTCCTCGGCAGGCTCCGGCGCTGAGGTCTCGTCCGCCTCGTCGGCCTCTTCGAGCTCATCGGGCTCTTCGTGCTCTGTCGCGGCTGTCTCGTCGGGTATCTCTTCGGGCGAAAGCTCTTGTCCGCCCTCTGCCCCGTCGATCGATACGGCGTCGATTATTTCCGTTTCCGGCCCGTCTTCAGCCGCGAAGACCGGAACGGCGTTCGGAATGATAATAACAAGGAGAAGCAGTAAAACTGATATAGTCTTTATCAAGGCTCTCATATCCGGTAAGTACCTTTCCCGATTGATCTTTACGATTATATATTGTAATTATATAACAAGATGCGCCTTTAGTCAATATTCGACCCGCAGTAAACAAAAAACAGAGGACAGCCGCGAGGCTGTCCGTTTTTCGTTTTCCGTCGTCAAGCGAGCGCTTCAATCCTTCGCTGACACGCTTTGAAGCGCGCCTCCCTCGACAGAACGTTATCGTCGTTCGGGATGACCCAGCCGTAGCACATTACCGGCACCCAGAGGCAGTCGCTCCTGTACCTTGCGAGGTCTTCTTTCCCCGCGCCGCTCTTCTTGAAT
>CADBTH010000039.1 GCA_902797495.1 uncultured Ruminococcus sp. | reverse complement strand
GCGGTGACCGGCAGCGAAGAAAAGATCTATATCGATTGCACACTGACGAGAAAAGACGGAGGCGCTGTTACCGATATCATTACCGAGAACGGGACGCTTCCGCAGATCATTAATGCATCGTCGGGTGAACTGTTTCTGTCGGATGGAAGTACGTCCTCGGCGGCGTTCTATGCGCTTTCCGATTCGACAGAAACAGCGTATCATATTGAAGGAATGGCGCTTGTCGCACGACATTATTCGGAGGACGACGACTATGATGAGTATCGAAAGAACAAATATTACAGCGAGGAAGAGATAAGAGAACTTCTCGACGGTGCGAAAGTTGTCCCCGGAGATTTCTTACTGGTCACTGATAACAGTGCCGAGACGTTTTGCAGCTTTTCGTCCGGCATCGGCGTTGACGGAAACTTCAAAAACACCACTCTTGAAACGGAGTTTGATCCGGTCGAAGTCGTTTGCGGTAACGGTAAACTCGTCCTTCACAGAGCGCATATAACCAATACCGATCTTCGACTTTTCGGTGACGGGGAGAGCATTGGCGGTGCAGGTTTTGACGATATCCTTCGCGCTGCGTACGTCGTGACGGACGACGGCACGACGATCCCGCTCGGCAGAAAGATCGACCGCGGAACCGATCCCTTAAGCGGCGAGACGGAAGTCGGCTGGCAGTGCGAGACTGCGCTTGATCCGGAAAAGATCTCCGAGATACATATCGGCGACGCGGTGATAAAGCTGAAATAATGTGACATAACGCGAGCGGCGGGGCGACCCGCCGCTTTTTGATATAGCAATATATTATTGAATTTTTTTGTATTAGGACTTGTATTTTTAAATAGCATATGTTATAATATTTATCGTCGAAAGACGGATTTTTGCGATTTTTTGTCGCAAAAAATGCAAAATAAGAATCGGAAGGTGCTTTATGAAGGAATTCAGAACGCTAACCAAAGACGAACTGACAGAAGAATACAACAAGGCGAGAGGCGCGCTCAAGGAGTGGGAAGCCAAGGGGCTGAAGCTCGATCTGACGAGGGGCAAACCCGGTCAGGCGCAGCTCGATCTTACGACAGATATGCTCAGCGTTATTTCCGACAGAGAGGACTGCTTCTCCGAGAACGGACTCGACTGCCGCAATTACGGTATCCTCGACGGACTTCCGGAGACGAAAAGGCTCTTCTCCGAGCTTCTCGGAATACCGGAGCAGAGGATACTCGTGCTCGGAAACTCTTCGCTGAACGCGATGTACGATACGATCACCCGCGCGATGCTCTTCGGAGTCGCGGGAGGCAACGAGCCGTGGTGCCGTCAGGGCAGGATCAAATTCATCTGCCCGAGCCCCGGATACGACAGACATTTCGCGATCTGCCAGAGGATCGGTATCGAGATGCTTCCCGTCCCGATGACTCCGGAAGGACCGGATATGAACGCGGTTTACGATATCGCGTGCTCCGACCCGTCCGTAAAGGGTATCTGGTGCGTGCCGAAGTACTCGAATCCCGAAGGCATCACTTACTCCGACGAGACGGTCGAGCAGTTCGCGGCTCTCCGCCCCGCGGCAAACGACTTCAGAATATTCTGGGACAACGCTTACTCCGTACACGATCTGACCGATGAGCCGGCAGAACTTGCGGACATCTTTACCGCCGCCGAAAAGTACGGAACTCAGGACAACATATTCTATTTCGCTTCGACTTCCAAGATCACGTTCCCCGGTTCCGGAGTTGCTATCATGGCGGCGAGCGAGAAGAACATTGAGCAGATTAAGCCGTTCCTCGCTACCCAGACGATCGGTTACGACAAGATCAACCAGATGAGGCACGTCAAATACTTCAAGAACGCCGAGGGCATCAGGGCTCACATGAAGCGCCACGCCGCTATCATCAAGCCGAAATTCGATATCGTAACGTCGACGTTCGAGAGAGAACTGGGCGGGCTCGGGATCGCTGAGTGGAACGAGCCGAAGGGCGGATACTTCATCAGCCTTAACCTCGAGGACGGACTTGCGAGAAGAGTTTACAGACTCGCCATGAAGACCGGAGTCAAGCTGACTCCCGCCGGCGCGACGTACCCTTACGGGCGCGACCCGAGAGACCGCAACCTCCGCATCGCTCCCACTTATCCGGAAAACGACGAGCTCCAGACGGCGATCGACATTCTGTGCCTTTGCATCAAGCGCGCCGCGGCAGAGAAGTACCTCAAAAATTTTGAATAAAACTTACGGGAGACAGAACGTCTCCCGCTTTTTTTATTTATTTAAAATAAAGTATGGAAATTATCCAAATATATGATATAATATATTAGTTAGAATACAAACAACTCTGATTGAAGGGCGTTAAAATGATAGAAGTAAAAGATCTTGTCAAGGTCTACGGAAAAACGGTCGCTCTGAGCGGGATATCATTCTCTGCCGGCGAGGGCGAGATCGTAGGTCTTCTCGGACCGAACGGGGCGGGAAAATCGACCGCGATGAACATAATCACGGGGTATCTCTCCTCCGATTCGGGGACTGTCACGGTAGACGGACACGAAATCACGGACGAGCCGGAGAAGGTGAAGACCCTGATCGGATATCTTCCTGAGATACCGCCGCTTTATACGGACATGACCGTGCGCGAATATATGGATTTCGTATACGATCTGAAGAAGTGCTCCCTTCCGAGAAAGCCTCATCTCTCGGAGATCGCGTCCGTCACGAAGACTTTCGAAGTTCAGGACAGGCTCATCGCGAATCTGTCGAAGGGATACAGACAGAGAGTCGGCATCGCCGGAGCTCTCGTCGGAGACCCGAAGATACTGATCTTCGACGAGCCGACGGTAGGCCTTGATCCCGGACAGATAATCGAGACGAGGGCGCTGATCAGGCGGCTCGGAAGACGGCATACGGTGATCCTTTCCACGCATATTCTGTCGGAAGTCCAGGCGGTTTGCGACAGGATCGTCATAATCGACCGCGGCAGGATAATCGCCGACGAGAAGACGGACGACGTCTCCACCACGGTAAACCGCAACAGACGGTACTCGGCGAAGATCTGCGGCCCGACCGGGGAAGTCCTCGCGACGCTCCGCTCGATACCGGGGGTCTCCGGTGCGGAGGTTACGGGTGAGCGCGACCTCGACGCGTACGTATACCTCATCGAGAGCGAAAAGGGGCGCGACGTCAGAAAAGACGTTTTCGCCGCGTGCGCCTCAAAGTCGTACCCGCTCATCGGCATGGAGCCGTCGGGAATGAGCCTCGAGGAAGTGTTCATAAAGCTCACCGGCAACGGCAAAAAACGGTGAATAAACTATTTTTCGGAGAATGATATGTCAGCCATATACAAAAAAGAGATAAGGACGTTCTTCAAAACGCCCGTCGGATACGTGTTCACGGCGATATTCTTGGCGTCGAGCGGTTTTCTGTTCTCCCTCAGCTGTCTGCACGCGGGAACGACCGACGTCTCGAATTATTACACCATGCTCATGTTCGCGTACGTCATACTGATCCCTCTTCTGACGATGAAGAGCTTTGCCGAGGAGCGCCGCATGGGCACGGAGCAGCTTCTTCTGACCTCGCCCGTGAGCATCGTGAAGCTCGTCGCTTCCAAATTTCTCGCCTGCCTGACTCTGTTTGCGGCGACGCTCGTGGTATCCGCGCTCTACTTCATACCTTTGTTCATATACGGAGAGCCGAACGTAGGGAAGATCGTCGGATGCCTCATCGGGATGACCCTGATCGCGACGTGCTTTATATCGATCGGGCTTTTCGTTTCGTCGCTGACTCAGAATCAGTTCGTCGCAGCTCTCGGAACGATCGGTATACTCGCTTTTCTGCTTGCGGTCGGTCTGCTCGGAACGTACGTAGACGCGGGATTTATAAAGGACGTCGTCGAATGGATATCGATCTATTCGAGGTTTTCGACGTTCACCTACGGACTCTTTGACGTCGCGTCCGCGGTCTACTACCTCTCCGTCTCCTTCATATTCCTGTTCCTCACCGTGCGCGTCTACGAGAAGCGCAGGTATGCTTAAGGAGGCGGCGCGATGAATAAGATAAAAAGCTTTTTCAAAAACAACAAAGGGCTCGCTCACGGCACGCTTGCCGTCGTCATCACGGCGATAGTTATCGCAGCCGTCGTGCTCTTCAACGTAGGATTCACCGCTCTGTCGAAGGCGTCTCTTTGGTACTTCGATATGACGAAGGAGCAGGTGTTCACCCTTTCCGACGAGACGAAGGAGATACTCTCCGGTGTGACGTCGGACGTGAACATATACTTCACGAGAGAAGAGGACGACCTGATGAAGGGCTCGGGCGGCACGGGCGAATATATGAAATATATCTACAGAACCGCCAAGGAGCTCGAAAAGGAATTCTCAAACGTCAGGGTGGAGTGCGTCGATATCGTCAAGCATCCCGCGTTTTTCGACTATTACTACAACACCGCCGCGACGAATATCCTCACGACTTCCGTGATCGTCGAGAGCGGCGGAGAATTCAGACTGATGTCCTCGGACGCGTTTTTCGTCTGGAGCGAGGACCGCTCGTACATCTGGGCGTATAACGGCGAGGCGAAGTTCGCCGCGGCGATCCTTCAGGTCACCTCGTCCGACCTTCCGACGATCTGCTTCACGGAGGGCCACGGAGAGAAGTCTCCCGACGAGAGCGCGGCGCTGAAAAATCTGTGCGAGAGCGCGGGATTCAACGTCGCGACGGTCGACCTTACGAAGGAAGAGCTCTCCGACGACGTCAGGATCGTTATTATAAACGATCCGGTATACGATTTTTCAGGTCTTGAAGTGGGTGAACGCGGTAGCGAGATCGACCGCCTGTCCGATTTCCTCGACGATTACGGATGCGTTATGGTGTTCACGAGCCCGGAGAACGCGAAAAATCTTTCAAACCTCTCCGAAATGCTCCTCGAGTGGGGAGTCGAGCTTAATCCCGGAAAGACCGTGGTCGATAGCAGTAATTCTCGTTCCGGGTCTGCCGGTCAAGTGTTTTACGCTGACTATGAGACGGAAGACACGCTCGGCGCGAGCCTTTACAACGCGATCTCCGATCTCAGTTCAAAACCCAATCCTATTATTGCGGACGCGATGCCGCTGAATATCACGTTCGACACCGATTACACGTCGGCGGGCGTTTATCAAGCAAGTACGGTTCTCTATTCTCAAGATAATTCCAAGATACTGGAAAACGGAGAGACTTCAGATGGTGGAAGACTTCCGCTCATGTCGATCACGAGAAGGGAAAACATCAAGGACAACGACTATATCTATTCGTATATGCTCGTGTGCGGCTCGTCCGGGTTCGCATCAGACGAGTATCTCAACGAAAATCGTATCAATAAAGACATCCTCGTCAACACGATCCGTCTCACCGGGCGTGAGAAGATCGTCGCCGATATAGACCTCAAGGTGCTCGACGACACGAGCCTCAATATTACGGTATCCCAGGCGAACACGTGGACCGTCGTCTTCGCGGCGGCGATCCCCGTTGTCATCGGCGTCGTCGGGATAATCGTTTGCAGACGGAGACGCAGGAAATGATTAAGAAACAGATCATAAGCGTCATAATAGCCGTCCTCGCACTCGCCGCGGTGATAGTCGTCTACAACGTCGTATTCTCCCCGATGATAGAGGAGCGGACGGCGGCGGAGGACGACGCGCCGGACCTTCTGCCCGGAGAGGAGGCCGCGCCGCTCAACAGATATTATATGTACTCTCACATAAGCCGCGCCGATATGAAATCGATCGAGGTCTCCAATCCCAAGGGAAGCTTCAAACTGCTCCCGGACGGGGCGGGCTCGTTCTACGTGGACGGTTACCGCGCGGTCACGCTCGACGCGACCGACGTCTCGACTCTCGTCACCGCGTGCGGCTCTACCATCACCAAAATGAGGGTCGTCAAGGACGCGTCGTCGGAGGAGCTCGACGAATACGGACTGAAGGAGCCGCAGGCTTACTGGATCGTCACGGACAAGGACGACCGTCAGTACAAGGTGTATATCGGACGCGCTCTTCTGACCGGCGGCGGATACTACTGCAGATTCGCAGGCAGGAACAGCGTTTACGTTCTCGACACTACTCTTGCCGAGATCGCGCTGCAGCCGGTCGAATACTTCGTGACCCCGTATATAGTTTTCGGTCCGACGAAGGACGACTATTTCACGGTGGATAATTTCACTCTCTACAACAAGAGCGAAAAGGTGATCTCGATCGGAAAGATTCCGGCTGAGGATCAGATCAATCCCGACGCGCTCGCCGAGAGCGTGCTGACTTATCCCGCGCCGTATACGCCCGACACGGAGACTTACTACGGCATCCTTCAGGGATTCATCACGTTCACCGGCGACTCGACTTACAAGCTCGGCGCGACGGAGGAAGACCTCGC
>CADBTH010000038.1 GCA_902797495.1 uncultured Ruminococcus sp. | reverse complement strand
GTACGGCATTTCCGCCGAGGTCATCGACGCGCGCTCCATCGTTCCGTTCAACTACGAGAAGGTCATCGAGTCCGTCAAGAAGACGGGCAGGATCATCATCGTCGGCGACGCTTGCGACAGAAACTCCGTAATGCGCGACATGGCTTCCAACATCGCCGAGATGGCGTTCGACTACCTCGACGCTCCGCCGGTAGTATTCGGTTCCCGCAACTGGATCACTCCCGCTTTCGAGTTCGAAAAGTACTTCTTCCCGCAGGCTGACGGCATCATCGACGTCATCTCGCAGAAGCTCCTTCCGATACCCGGAAGAACGTACACGATCAACGAGACCGAACTCGAGCACATCGAGAGAAGCAAAAAAGGCGTATAAGTGAATAACGGCTGAAATATTTCAGGGGAAAAACTTTTGAAAAAGTTTTTCCCCTGACCCCTTTTCAAAACCTTTGGAAGGGGGCTTTTTTACCGTGTGCTGAAAACCCGCGGGCGGAAAACCCGCGTCCCGGTTTTCGGGACGCGGGAAATCGGACACTACTAAATAATAATATACAAAATAAAAAAAGAAAAAATAAAAACAAACTAATAGCGTATGGGTTGATAAGGAAAGAGGAGTCTTGATTTTTTCCTGCGGTGTGTTATAATGGTAGGGAAGAATCAAAGGAGTATAACGTATGAAAAAGATCGTTTTGATTATCGCGATACTCGCGGCGCTCTTGTTCGCCGCAGGCTGTTCATCGGACGATGAGGAAGTCGACACGGACGAGGCGGCAGACACGGAGTTTCTTGTGAAGCCGGACGGGTGCGCTCTCGAGCACTGGATCTGCGAGGACGTATCGGACGACGACTTTTCGGGATACACGGAAATCGACGGTGTCGTCGGCGGAAAAGAGTATGTGAGCGGCAAATACAAGGTGGAAGTGAAGCAGGAGAACGCCGCTGACGTACAGGTACTGCCGGACGAGTGCGTCGTCTACACGCTGACGGCGTGGCCGGACTATGCGGACTTCGAAAAGACCGGGTATCACGTCACGAAAATCACCGTGACCGACCCCGAAATATCCGTTTACGGCGTTACGGCGAAGTCGAACAGAGCTGAGTTCAGAAAGGCTATGTCGGAGGCGGGATTCGTTATTGAAGATCCGGATGAGAACGACGGATCGTTCGTTGAAGTCGCCTCGACTCCCGGGGGAACTTTCTCCGTCCGTTTCGAGTCGTCGGAGGACGGCGGGGTGATAACTCTCGTCGCTCCCGTTACGAACAGAGACGGTATAAAATACTGATATTGACGCGTTTTCCGCCCCGCGGTATCTGCCGCGGGGCTTTTTCATATAATGGTATATAAGGGGGCGGGGTTGATTTTTTTTGCATATTGTGGTATAATGTATCCTGAACATCTGTGCGGACAACCGAAACGGACTGTTCATACGGCAAAAAGAAAGACTATTTTTGATTAGGTGGTGTAGTATTTGATAAAGAGAGGCAATGCATCCAAACGTGCAAAAGCAGAGCTTTTTTCAAACGAAACCGAATATGAGACAGTAAGCGTCCCGGACGAGGGAGCTGTAAAACGAGACAGACTGAGACGGGAGATGTTCGGCGAAAAGGCCGAAGTCACGCCTTCGCCCGCGGCTGAAAAAGAAGTCGAGGTAAAGAAAACCGTCGCCGCACCGGAAGACGCGGCGGCAAAGACTCCCGCGGAGCCTCAGAGACCGAGACAGGTAAGAGACCCGGGGACGAGAATGAGACGTCCTGCGCCCGCGGCTGTCAAGGCTCCGACCGGCGCGATACCGAGAGTGCAGACGGGAACAATACCGCGAGTACAGACCGGCACGATGCCGAGAGTACAGACGGGAACGATGCCGAGAGTGCAGACCGGCACGATGCCGAGAGTCCGCCCCGCCGCGCCTTCGAAAGAGGCGGCAGGCAGGACGGCGGTTTATCCGAGAGTCGGAGCGGAAAGGCGTTCTCCGTCGGACACGGCAAATTACATCCGCGCGCCACGCGCAGGAGCAAGACCTGCCGACGCGCCTACGACGAAAATGGACGAGGTGCGCCGCGTTGAGAGGACTGAGAAGAGAAGGAATCCCGCTAAGGCGGCAGCCCTTGTCATCTCTCTGATCCTCATCTGCGGGATAATTATAACCGTATTCGCGCTTTCCGGCAAGAAGGAAGAGGAGGCGCCCGTGGTCATCCTTCCGACGGACGTCGTCGCCGGAACAGAACAGACGGCTGAGGTCGTCGTCACGGCAAACGGCGGGACTGAACGGGAAAAGCCGCTTCGTCACAACGTGAAGTTCACGTTTTACGGGATGCCCGAGATCGTATGCAACACTCCCGAGATCAAGGCGGGAGAGCTGATGGACGCGCTCGGGATAGATTATCAGAACGATAAAAGGCTGAATATCGACGAGAACGCTCCGATAAACTGCGACTGCAATATCGATATCCAGACGGTTACGCACACCGTTGAGTACGAGACCGAGCAGATCCCGTACGATACGAAGTACGAGGACGACTCGTCCATGTACGAGGGAGAGGAAGAGGTCGTGACGTACGGCTCCGAGGGAGTTAAGACACTTGCCTATAACTGTACGTACGTGAACGGAGTCCTTGAGTCGCGCGAGCTGGCGAGCGAGGAAGTGACTACAGAACCCGTGGACTGCGTCATAAGCCGCGGCACGGCGATCTACACGCCTCCCGCGCCCGACCCCGTACCGACGGAAGGTTTCCCCGAGACGATATACGCCGGCGCGCCGAGCGAGTACCTTTACTACATAGACGTCAGAGCGACGTGCTACAATATAATCGGAACGACTGCGACCGGTATGCCCACCGGAAACAACGTGATGGCGGTCGACCCGAACGT
>CADBTH010000037.1 GCA_902797495.1 uncultured Ruminococcus sp. | reverse complement strand
CTCGACTCCAAGGAGCCGTCGGCAGACTACCTCGAGTTCATCAAGAGCGAAAACCGTTACGCAAGACTTATGCAGCAGTTCCCCGACAGAGCGGAAGTTCTTTTCGCAAAAGCGGAGAAGGCGGCAAAAGAGAAATACGAGAGACTCACGAAGTACTCCAAGCTTTACGAGTAATCGGAACAAAAGAGATCCCCGCGGAAGAGATTCCGCGGGGATATTTTTTGTATTCTTTTAAGTGCAGATCAGAGCTTTGCTCCGCAATTTCCGCAGAACGGGCCGTCTTCTGCCGGCGCGCCGCACGCGGGGCAGAACTTTGCCGACGCTTCCGCCGTGGCGGGAGCCTCGGGCTGAGGAGCGGGTGCTTCGGGCGCGGGCTGAACGGGCGCCTGGTACGGAGCCTGATAGGGCTGCTGATAAGGATTCTGTACGGGTTGCTGAGCGGGCTGGTAAGGATTCTGTACGGGCTGCTGGTAGGGTGCGTATCCGCCCTGAGGGCCGTACGGGTTGTACTGAGGCACGGGTCTGTCCGATTTCTTCGACTTCGAAACCGCGGCTGCTATCAGCGATACGACGAACAAGAGCAATATTACGTAAATTCCTATCGCGTAAACTCCGTATTTCGTATCAAACAGAAGGCCGAGTTTGTCGGATTGAGTCAGGAACAGTACGACGGGAGCCGCCCAAAGTATCGTGCAAATGACGGAGACGGTGAGAAAACCGCCCTTGCTGCCTGTCAGAGCAACGATGAAATGGACGATCCACAGAATGGAGAAAAAGATCATTACGATGTACGGAAAGCCTTCGAAAGGATTGCGCAGTATTTCTCCGGCGTAATCGAAGAAGGTCCCGACCGAGTCAAAGTAATTGAGCTGCTCGTCCGGGAATATTCCGCCTGAGCCGAGTACGGGGACAAACATGAGGGTAACGAGGATAAGGATCGAAATAATGACGTAGACGATCCTGTTTTTAGCAGTAGAACTCATTATAGCACCATCCTTAAATTAGTTTATAATTTAATTATAGCACACAGGTCAAAAAAACACAATATCAAATTGAGATTGTTGGGAAAAGAATAATTAAAGGTATTGAAAAAGCGTTCCGTAAATGATATACTCTATATATAAATATTGAAAGAAACGGAGTGCTGATATGAATATAGGCGTTATTGTTCCGTTGAGCAGTTACGAGCACGAATTTGAACAGCTGAACGAATTCGGTATCTCTCACTGTCAGTTCAACGCGTGGGACGATTCGTCCTTCCTCACGGAAGAGCTTGCGGTAAAGGTCAGAGAGAAAGCGAAGGAGTGCGGCATCACCATCACCGGAGTATGGCGCGGCTGGTCAGGCCCGAAGGCGTGGAATTTCACCGAAGGCCCGACGACTCTCGGCCTCGTTCCGAAGGAGTACCGCGAGGCGAGGATCGCAGACCTTAAGGTCGGAAGCGATTTTGCGAAAGTCCTCGGAGTCGAAAAGGTGATAACTCACATGGGATTCCTTCCCGAATTTCCGGGCGACCCGGAGTATCCCGCGATAGTCGAAGCGATCCGCGAGGTCGCCGAGTACTGCAAGGAACGCGGACAATACCTTCTCTTTGAGACGGGTCAGGAGACTCCCGTCACTCTTCTCAGGACGATCGAAGCTGTCGGAACGGGAAATCTCGGCATCAACCTCGATCCCGCGAACCTTATCCTCTACGGAAAAGCCAATCCCGTCGACGCGCTCGACGTATTCGGAAAGTACGTTATGGAAGTGCACGGCAAGGACGGTCGCTATCCTACGACGGGTTCCTGGCTCGGAGAGGAAACGAGGATCGGCGACGGCAAGGTCTGCTTTGAAAGACTGATCCCGCGTCTGCGCGAAGTCGGTTTCGACGGCACGATCATTATCGAGCGCGAGATCGCCGGCGAAGAACAGATCAGGGATATCAAGTACGCAAAAGAATTTCTCGAGCGGCTGATCGAAGCGTCGGCTCCTGCAAACGACTGATTTATTTGAGGTGATATTATGCTTAAAGTAGGACTTATCGGACTTGGAGTCATGGGACCCGGTCACTATTTCCCCTACCGCGGAATGAGCGACGTCGAACTCGTCGCCGTTTGCGACGAAAGATACGATCTTATAAAAGAAAAACTGACGAACTTCCAGTCGGACACCCCTCTGTACGCCGACATGGAGGAGATGATAAGAGAATGCCGCCCGGACTTCGTCGATATCGTAACTCCGACCTTCACTCACGCCGATCTTGCGATAAAGGCGATGGAAATGGGATGCGACGTTCTCTGCGAAAAGCCGATGGCGCTCTCCCCCGAGGACTGCGCGAGGATGATAGAGGCGTCGAAGAGAACGGGACGCCGCCTCATGATCGCTCACGTCGTCAGATTTATGGCGCCGTATATGTATCTCAAGAGCGTTATCGACTCCGGAAAATTCGGAAAGCTTCTCCGCCTCGACATGAAGCGCATCTCGTCCATCCCGCGCGCGTCGCGCGACAACTGGATGCAGGACTTTGACAAGTCGGGAGGAGTCATCCTCGATCTGTCGATACACGATATAGACTTCGCAAGGTACGTCTTCGGCGATCCGAAGGAATTTACGTCCGTTTACTATACGCAGAAGAACGAGACTGAGTACTCCACCGTGACGATGCTCTACGACGGCTTCTCCGTTTCCTGCGAGGGCGGCTGGTACGGCGCGTACATCCCCTTCACATGCGGCTACACCGCCGTTTTTGAAAAGGGCATGGTGACCGCCGCCGGCGACGACGTATTTGAAAACGGAAACAAGATAGAACTCAGAGCCGATATGCCCGAGCTCTCGATCGGAACGCCGACCGATTCTCTCGACGGTTACGCGAGAGAGATCCGTTACTTTATATCGAAACTCGAGAGCGGCGAGCCCTTCGAGACGGTCACGACAGACTCCTCCGCGGGAACCGTCGCTCTGTGCAGAAAGATCATCGGGGAAGCAAAGAAAATATGACAGACAACGTTTACAGAAAAGACTTTGAAGACTTCATGCGCCTCATCGATTTCGAAGAAGAGGCGATAGCGGCGCAGCTTGAGGCTTTCGACAAGGCGTGGGCAAACGAGAAGTGCCGCGCGTATCT
>CADBTH010000036.1 GCA_902797495.1 uncultured Ruminococcus sp. | reverse complement strand
TGAACTTAAACCTTATACGCGCAGAAACGCAGCCGCGACGAGAAATCCGTTCCGCGACTTTGACGATTTTGAAAGAGCTTTCTTCGGACTCGAGCCGTACAGATATTTCACTGATACGGGCATCGGGGAATTCAGAACAGACCTGAAGGACACCGGCGACGCATACCTTCTCGAGGCTGACCTTCCGGGATTCGATAAGAAAGATATCAATATCGAGATGAACGACGACACGCTTACGATCACCGCGGAGCGTCATTCCGAGCACGAAGAAGAGGACAAGAAAAAGAACTACATCAGATGCGAGCGTTCTTACGGCTCGTATCAGAGAGAGTTCGATATTTCCGGAGTCGAGGCAGACGGCATCACCGCTAAGTATGAAAACGGCGTTCTGACGCTGAATATGCCGAAGAAATCGAAGACGGCGCCCGAAGCGAAGAGACTTGAGATCGAATAATCACAGCGGGACTGTTATGCATCTGCATAACAGTCCTTTTTCTATATTATAAGAGACTTGCGCCTTCCGCACCCCCGCGGGAGGCGCGTCTTTTGCATTTGTCTTTTTAAGCAGACGCGGAATTTCGTCCGAAACCGATATAATATACAAAAATGCACGCGCAAATTAATAAATAGTTATAATCTTTACGGTTGACAAAGTGAAATATTATATAGTATAATAATTACGTATACGGTCAAGGCGAGGGCGTCGCAGTACCGTATCGGAATTCTTATACGATCAGAGGTTGTAATATGCTCAAAAGTATGACCGCTTTCGGGCGGGCAAGACGCAAAAGTTCTGCGGGCGACAAGGATATAACCGCGGAGATCAAATCGGTCAACAGCAGATATCTCGACTGCACCGTCAAACTTCCGAAAATGTACTCTTTCCTCGAGGAGAGGATCAAGAACTATCTCACCGAGAGAGGGATCTCGAGAGGAAAGATCGAGATATATATCGGTATCGACGTCATCGAGCAGACGGGTCTTACGATCTCGCTCGATCACGCGATAGCGAAGTCGTATCTCGACGCTCTGTACGACCTTCGCGATTCGTTCTCGCTGAAGGACGACATAAGCGTGATGAGCGTGGCGGCAAACCGCGACCTGTTCACGACGGAAAAGCCCGAGGACGACGCGGAGCGCGACTGGGAGGACGTGAAGGCGCCGCTCTCCGAGGCGGTCGATATGTTCCTCGAAGCGAGGGAGCGCGAGGGCGCGAACCTCGAGGCCGATATACTGAAGAAGGCGGCGACGATAAAAGGGTACGCCGCGAAGATAAAGGAACTGTCCGAAGCGGACATTTCCGGCTACGGCGCGAAGCTGACGGAACGGATAAAGAAATTCCTGCAGGACTTCGACGTCGAGATCGCGGAGCAGAGGATACTGACGGAGGCGGCGATCTACGCGGACAAGGCGGCGATAGACGAGGAACTCGTCAGACTCGACAGTCACTTCAAGGCGATGGACGACATAGTCTCCAAGCCCGAGCCCGCGGGAAGAAAGCTCGATTTTCTCCTTCAGGAGATGAACCGCGAGACGAACACGATCGGCTCGAAGGCGGGAAACTCCGAGATCGCGCACATCGTGGTCGATATAAAGACGGAACTCGAAAAGATCAGAGAACAGATACAGAACATAGAGTGAGGTGGCCGACGTGAAATTCATCAACGCAGGATATAACAACATGGTCAGCGCCGAAAAGATCGTCGCTCTCGTCGGATTCGATTCCGCTCCGGCGAAGAGGCTCGTCCAGGATTCGAAGGACAGCGGACACGCGGTCGACTGCACCGGAGGAAAGAAGACGAGGACGGTCATCATAATGAACAGCGGACACGTCATCCTCTCGTCTCTCGAGACGGAGAAGCTCGCCGCACGCATAGCGGGGGAGGACGAGGAATGAAAAAGGGACTTATCATCGTCGTCTCCGGACCCGCGGGAAGCGGCAAAGGGACTGTCATAAAGCTGCTCAGAGAAATGATACCGACTCTCGAAGTTTCGGTCTCCGCGACTACGAGAGACCCGAGGCCCGGAGAGGTCGAAGGCGTACATTACTATTACGTAACGAAGGAAAAATTCGAGGAGATGATCGCGAGCGGCGAGATCCTCGAACACACCTATTACTGCGACAACTACTACGGCACGCCGAAGAGCGAGCTCGAAAGACTCAGCTCCGCCGGACGCGACGTCATCCTCGAGATCGACGTGAACGGCGCGATGCAGGTGAAGAAACTGTTTCCCGACAGTATCGCGGTGATGCTGACTCCCCCGGACGCGAAGACCCTCGAAGCGAGACTGCGCGGGCGCGGCACGGAGACGGAGGAGGTCATACGGCGCAGGCTCGACCGCGCGAAGGAGGAGATGAAGCTTCTTCACGAGTACGACTATATCGCCGTCAACCGGGACGGGAAGGCGGACGAGTGCGCGGAGCTGCTCCGCGGAATGATCGAAGCGGAGAGGGTGCGCCCGTCGAAGATGCCCGAATTCGCAAAAGAATTTTTTGAATAATAATTTCACAACAATATAAGGAGCGAAAAATGATTTTCCCATCTATCAACGATTTAACGAAAGACAAGTACGACAAGTATACGCTCGTCATCGCAACGGCTAAATGCGCGAGAGCGATCACCGACGAGTACGTCATCCAGCGCGAGTACGCGGAGCGCAAGATCGCGAACAAGGAGACGGACAAGTCCATCGCGGCTCTGATAAAGAAGGAATACAGAGACGAGAAGGCGGTCAAGAACGCCGTTCTCGGTCTCTACGAGGGCAAGTTCAGAATAGTCGACGACAAGGAGAAAAAGGAAGACTGACTGTCGGAAAGATCTGTGAAAGGAGCGGGAAGGTATGAACGGCGACGTCGCAAAAGTGCATATTCTCGATATACCGTACTTTGCGGACAAGCTATACGATTATTATATCCCCGCGGAGCTTTCACAGAAGATAGCCGAAGGCTCTCTCGTTACCGTCCCGTTCGGCGGAGGAAACAAGAGGATGAGCGCGGTGGTGCGCCGGATCGCCTCGGAGTCGGAGTACGATGAGCTGAAGCCCGTGCTTTCCGTTTCGGGAGGCGAGCCTTTGCTCGACGAAGACCAGACGGCGCTCTGCGATTTTCTGAAGAGTTATACTCTGTGCACGTTCGGAGAGGCGGCGAGGACGGTCGTCCCCGCGGCGGCTTTTTCGAAGGTCGCGGAGTATCTTGAGATCAATCCGGAAAAAACGCTCAACGCCGCGACGGCAAAGCTTCCGGAACGCTCGATTGCACTGTACGCTTATCTTTCCGAAAACGGACGTTGCGCGACGGCGAACGTGGCGACAAGATTCGGCGACGACACCTCGTCCTACGTACTCCCCCTGATCAGGGGAAAGTATATTTTGAGAACGGGAGTCGTAAAGGAGTCGACGAACGTCAAGACGGAAAACTATATCCGCGCGGCGATAGACCGCTCCGATCTCTCCGACGTCATCGGAGGAGTCTCGAAGATCAGGCTCAGAAGCGAGGGGCAGCTCTCGGCTCTGAGGGTACTGTACGACTCGGGCGAGATTTCCGAGAAGGAGCTCTGCGATGCGGCGGGATGCACTAAAGTGCATATTTCCGCGCTCGAGAAAAAGGGGCTCGTTTCGGTCAGAAAAGAAGAGGTCATAAGAAACCCGTACAAGGGAGTCAGCGCGGACGCGCCGCCGATAGTTCTGTCCGAAGAGCAGCAGAGGGCGTACGACAAGCTCGAAAAGCTCTACCTCGACCCCGAGCCGCGCGCCGCGCTTCTGTTCGGCGTGACGGGATCGGGCAAGACGAGCGTCATCAAAAAGATGATAGACCGCGCGAGGGCGGACGGCCGAGGAGTCATAATGCTCGTGCCGGAGATCGCGCTCACCCCTCAGGCGGTGGCGGTCTTCTGCAGTTACTACGGAGACAGCGTCTCCGTCCTCCATTCGGGACTCTCGAACGGCGAGAGGTACGACGCTTACCGCAGGATCGCGGACGGCAGGAGCGACGTCGTTATAGGCACGAGGAGCGCGATATTCGCGCCGGTTAAGAACGTCGGGCTGATAGTCATAGACGAAGAGCAGGAACACACTTACAAATCCGATTCCGACCCGAAGTACAGCGCGCACGACGTTGCGCGATTCAGATGCGGGCGCGACGGCGCGATGCTTCTTCTCTCATCCGCAACCCCCTCGATCGGAACGTTCCACAAGGCGGTCACGGGGAAGTATTCGCTCGTCGAACTCAAAAACAGATACGGAGGAGCGACTCTTCCGAAAGTAAAAATATGCGATATGAGGCGCGAGAGCGCGTCGGGCAACTACTCGCCCGTGTCGACCGAACTGCTCGAACAACTCACGAGCACGGTCGCGGCGGGAGAGCAGGCGATAGTCTTCCTCAACAGACGCGGTTATAACAGTGCGGTCGCCTGTATGTGCTGCGGCGAGAGCATTAAATGCCCGAACTGCTCGGTCTCGATGACCTTCCACACCTACCGCGCTCTCGGAGACGGGGGCGACGTAGAGGGAGACGGGCGTCGCGGATATCTCGTCTGCCACTACTGCGGTCATAAAGAGAGGGTGCCGGAGAAGTGCCCGTCCTGCGAGAAAGAGCATTTCAGATACGTTGGATGCGGCACGCAGAAGGTCGAGGAGGAGCTTCTTAAAACCGTCCCCGGGGCGAAGGTCACGCGGATGGACATGGACACCACCTCGACGAAGTTTTCGCACGAAAAGATCCTCTCGGAATTCAGAAACGGGGAGGCGAACGTACTCCTCGGAACGCAGATGGTCGCGAAAGGACACGATTTTCCGAAGGTGACGACGGTCGGCGTTATGGCGGCTGACGCGTCGCTCTACATAGAGGACTACAGAGGCGCGGAGCGCACGTTCTCCATGCTGACCCAGGTGATCGGAAGAGCCGGACGGCGCGGAGGAGAAAAGGGGATCGCAGTCGTCCAGACGCTGAATCCCGACTCCGAAGTCATCCGCGACGCGGCGATCCAGGATTACAGACGCTTTTACGAGCGCGAGGTCAGGCTAAGACGAAACCTCGTCTTCCCCCCGTTCTGCGACATAGTCCTTCTGACCCTTTCGTCCTCCGACGAGGCGTTTCTTTCCGCCGCCGCCGTGAGGCTCTCGGAAAGGCTGAAGGAGCTGCTTTCAAAGGAATACAGCGACGTCAGCTATCAGGCGTTCGGGCCTTTCGAGAACCCGATCTACAAACTGCAGAACGTGTGCCGCATGAGGATCGTTCTGAAGTGCCGCGTAAACAAGCGCGTCAGGCAGATGCTGTCGGAACTGAAGAGCGAGATCGGACGGAACGGAAAGAAGAAGGCCGCTCTCAGCGTAGACATAAATCCCAACAGTATTTGACTTATATATTAAAGATAATTACGGAGATGTTTTTATGGCAAGACTCAATATAGTTAAAGTCGGAGACGACGTGCTTCGCAAGAAGTGCCGTCCGGTTATACAGATAACTCCGAGGATAATAACCCTTCTCGACGATATGGCCGAGACTCTTCACGAGGCGAACGGAGTCGGACTCGCGGCTCCTCAGGTCGGCGTTCTGCGCCGCATCTGCATCGTCGAGTGCGAAGAGGGGCAGCTTTACGAGATGATAAACCCCGAGATAATTTCGCGCGAGGGAGAGCAGGAGGAGCTCGAAGGATGCCTCTCCGTTCCCGGCAAATGGGGCTACACGAAGCGACCCCTCACGGTGACCGTGAAGGCGACGGACAGAAACGGCAACGAATATCAGGTGACAGGAACCGGCCTTCTCGCGAGGGCGTTCTGCCATGAGATAGACCATCTGGACGGGGTCATCTTTACCGACAACGCAGTCAGGATGCTGACGGACGAAGAGATCGAAGAACTTGAGGGCGAGTGAGGACCGATGAGAATTCTTTTTATGGGGACTCCCGATTTTGCAAAGGCGATACTTGAAAGCTTGTACGAATCGGGCGAAGAGATATGCGGAGCGGTGACTCAGCCGGACAAGCCGAAGGGGAGAGGGTACCGTCTCGTTCCCTCCGAGGTGAAAGTTTTTGCAGAAGAACACGGTATACCGGTGTTTCAGCCGGCGACGATGAAGGACGGCGCGTTTGCCGGAGTTCTCAAAGAGCTTGATCCCGATATGATAGTCGTCGCGGCGTACGGCAAGATCCTTCCGTCCTATATCCTCGACTACCCGAAGCTCGGATGTATCAACGCCCACGCGTCGATCCTCCCGAAGTACCGCGGCGCGTCCCCGATCCAGAGAGCGATCATGGACGGCGAGCGCGAGACGGGAGTCACGGCGATGTATATGGACGAGGGTCTCGATACGGGGGATATCATCCTCTGCGAGAAGATCGCGATAGGCGAGAACGACGACTTCGGGACCGTGCATGACAACCTTGCCGCCGCGGGCTCGAGGGCGATACTCGAGGTCGTAAGGCTTGCAAAGCAGGGAGAGCTTCCGAGAGAAAAGCAGGATCCGTCTCTCTCCTGCTACGCTCCGAAGATCGAAAAAGAAGACAGGATATTGGACTTTAACGAGAGCGCGAAGCGCGTTCACGACAAGGTCAGAGCGCTCTCACCTTTCCCGAGAGCCTTCGCTTATACTCAGGACGGTAAGGCGCTTCAGATCACCGCGACGCGCCTGACCGGCAGTGCGCAAGACGGCGCGCTCCCCGGAACGGTCGTCGGCACGGACAAGGAAGGCTTTTTCGTAAAATGCTCCGACGGCACGATCCTCGTCACCGAGGTGATACCGGAGGGCAAGGGCAAAATGAGCGCCGCCGATTTCGTGAGGGGCAGAAAGATCGCCCCGGGCGACATTCTCGGCATCAGACCGGACAATGAATAAAGCCGTTATCGGCGCGCGGCGCGCGGCTTTTGAATCGCTGAAGGCGTTTTCAAAAGCGGGCAAGTATACGAATCTCGAGGTCGCCGCTTCGCTGTCAAAATATACTTTTTCCGACGAGGACAAGAGGCTCTACACCGCGCTTGTGTACGGAGTCGCCGAAAGGATACCGACTCTCGACTACTTGGTCGCCACTCTCTCGTCGAGACCTGTTGAAAGAATAGATATCGACGCGCTGACCTGTCTCAGGCTCGGGCTTTACCAGCTCTCGTACATGGACAGGATACCCGACCACGCGGCGGTATCCGAGACCGTCTCCCTCGTCTCTCCCCGCACGCGCGGATTCGTAAACGCGCTGCTGAGAGAGCATCTGAGACGCGGAAAAGAGATACCGCTCCCGCAGGAGAGCGATAAGGGAAAATACTTCTCGGTCAAGTATTCTTGTCCCGAGGAGCTCTGCCGCTTCTTCATCGGGAAGCTCGGAGAGGAGAGAGCCGAAAAGGTGCTCGTCTCTTCGGTCGAAAAACGCGGAGTTACGCTGCGCGTCAACACGAATATCTGCTCTGCGGAAGAGCTCATGGCGGATTCGTTTCCGGACGGCAGGATAAACCCTGTCGCCGACGGGATGATCGACGTGCCGTCGGTGCGTGACGCCGATATGACCGACCCGAGGTGGTTCGTCCAGGACGCCGCGTCAAGGCTCGCGGTGTCGGCGCTCTCCCCGCAGCCCGGCGAGACCGTCGTCGACGTCTGCGCCGCTCCCGGAGGGAAATCTTTCTCCGCGGCGATAGATATGAAGAACGATGGAAGAGTGATCTCTTTCGATCTTCACGAAAACAAGATAAACCTTATAAGGAAAGGCGCCGAAAGGCTCGGGCTGAGTATTATCGAAGCGTCGGCGCACGACGCGTCCGACCCGCTCGAAGAGTTGATCGGCGTCGCCGACAGAGTGCTTTGCGACGCTCCGTGCTCGGGACTCGGCGTTCTGTCGAAGAAGCCGGATATCAAATATAAGAACGTGTCGGAGATCGAACGCCTGCCGGAGGTGCAGCTTCGCGTCCTGAAAGGCGCGGCGCAGTACGTTCGCCCCGGAGGAGTTCTGGTCTACTCGACGTGTACGGTGAATCCGGACGAGAACGAGTGTGTCGTCGAACGGTTTCTCGAAGAGAACGAAGAGTTCTCAAAAGCGCCGTTTTCAGCGGGGAAGATCCCGTCGGACGGGGAGCTCACCCTGTATCCGTACGAATACGGCACGGACGGATTCTTCATTGCGAAGATGGTCAGAAAAGACTCAGAATAAAGGACTTTGTATGGAAAACACCACAAAAGCGGATCTGCTCTCGATGACTGAGGAAGAGATCGTCTCGTTCGTCTCGTCGGAGCTTGATCTGCCCGCGTACCGCGGCGCGCAGATATACTCGTGGACAAGAAAGGGAGCGCCGATCGACGGCATGACCGATCTTCCCGCTTCGCTGAGACGGACTCTTAAGGAGAGGACGGTCTACCGCCTGCCCGTCATAGTGAAGCGACTGACCTCGAAGATCGACGGCACGATAAAGTATCTCTTCGAGCTGTCCGACGGCGAGCGCGTCGAGAGCGTGTTCATGAAATACGAGCACGGAAACACGGTGTGCGTTTCGTGCCAGGCGGGATGCCGCATGGGATGCAGGTTCTGCGCTTCGACCCTGAAGGGAAAGCGGCGCGACCTCGCTCCCTCCGAAATACTCGGACAGATAATCGCGATCTCGGCGGACACGGGAGAGAGGGTCGGCGGAGTCGTTATGATGGGTATCGGAGAGCCGCTCGACAACTACGACGCGACGGTGAAGTTTCTGAGACTCGTCTCCGAGGAAAAAGGGCCCGGCATCGGTCTGAGGCATATCTCGGTCTCGACCTGCGGAATAGTTCCCGGCATCATGAAGCTGGCGGACGAAGGGCTTCCGGTCACGCTTTCCGTATCCCTTCACGCGTCGGACGACGAGACCCGCTCGTCCATTATGCCGATAAACAACAAGTACAACGTAGAAAACGTGCTCGACGCCTGCAATTATTATTTTAAAAAGACCGGCCGGCGCATATCATTCGAATATACGCTGATCGCCGGAAAGAACGACGGCGAGGAAGACGCCGTAAGGCTCGCAAAGCTCCTGAAGAGCGGAGTCAAAAGCACGTGCCACGTCAACCTTATAAGGCTGAACGAAGTCAAGGAGACTCCTTTTTCGGGAAGCGCGAAGGCGAGGGCGACGGCGTTCTGCAAAAAACTGAATTCTCTCGGGGTAACCGCGACGGTAAGACGCCGTCTCGGCTCCGATATAAACGCGTCGTGCGGGCAGCTCAGGCTCTCCGCCTCCGACGGTGAATAAAGCAACTGATCAGTACACGGCCATGCGGCGGGCGCCGCGCGAAAAGAGAGGTGACACTTTTGTATTATTACGGCAAGAGCGACGTAGGAAAAAAACGCGCCAACAATCAGGACAGCTATACCGTAAAACAGTATAAATGCGGAGCGGTGCTCGGAGTCGTCTGCGACGGAATGGGCGGCGCTCACGGCGGCGAGACTGCAAGCGCGACCGCGCTCAAAGCGTTCACGGACGCCGTAGGCAACATGATGAAAGGGATCTCCGGCGGCGGCAGAAAGCCTACGGACAGAAGGATCGCCGAAGCGCTTCTCGACGCGGTAGGCAAAGCGAACACGGCGGTGTATACGAAGGCGGCGGAGAACGAAGGACTTGAAGGAATGGGAACGACTCTCGTCTCGTCCCTCGTCTTCGAAGACCGTATATTCACCGTGAATATCGGCGACAGCAGGATGTACCTCATCGACAACGACAAGATAGTGCAGGTCACCCACGATCACTCATACGTACAGTACCTCGTCGACATCGGCAAGATGACCGAGGACGAAGCCGCGTCATCACGCAACAAGAACATCATCACGCGCGCGATCGGTACCGAAGAGGAGACGGAGCCCGACATTTATCTGACGGAGATAAAGAGGGGGTCGGGATCCGACAGTATCCACATTCTTCTTTGTACGGACGGACTGACTAACCACGTGGATAAAAAGGCAATACTGAAGATAATCAATTCAGAGCCGATGGGAGACGTTGGCGCGGAACGGAAGATAGTCGACAGCCTTATCGACGCTGCCAACAAAAACGGCGGAAGCGACAATATCACCGCCGTGCTGATCTCAGTCTGAGAGACTTGACAGTCGGAAAGAGGACGGTTATGGATTCGAATTACGAAAAGTACGTCGGCGCTGTGCTCGACGGAAGATATAAGATCGAAAAAGTCATCGGAATGGGCGGAATGGCGGTCGTTTTCAAGGCGGAGGATATCGCCGCTAAGAAGACCGTCGCGATAAAGCTCCTTCGCGAGGACACGGCTCAGGAAGAGGAGAGCGTCAAGCGGTTCATCAACGAATCGAAGGCGGTCTCCATGCTCTCGCACCCGAATATAGTCAAGATATATTCGGTCTCGGTGAGAGAGGACCTCAAGTATATCGTCATGGAGTATATCGAAGGTATCACTCTGAAGACGTATATGCAGAAGAAGCGCGTGATGAAGGTCGACGAGATACTGAAGTGCGCGGGTCAGATCCTGAACGCGCTCGACCACGCCCACTCGAAGGGCATCGTTCACAGGGATATCAAGCCGCAGAACATCATGCTGACGAGAAACGGTCAGATAAAGGTGACGGACTTCGGTATCGCGAAGCTGCCCAACGCCGAGACCGTGACGATGACGGACAAGGCGATAGGAACGGTCTATTACATCAGCCCGGAGCAGGCGAGCGGAAAGGCGATCGACTCGAGGAGCGACCTTTACTCGCTCGGCGTCACCATGTACGAGATGGCGACGGGAGAGCTGCCTTTCGACGCGGACAGTCCCGTATCCGTCGCGCTCATGCAGGTCAACGACAAGCCCGTGCCGCCGAAGGAGATCAATCCGGAGATACCGACGGGACTTCAGCAGATAATCGCGAACGCGATGGAAAAGGACCCCGACGAGAGGTATCAGAACGCCCGCGAGATGCAGTCGGATATCGCAGAACTCAGAAAGAATCCGAGAGCCACGTTCAAAAACGCAAATAAAAAGGCTGAGAACAACGGCGTAAAAGGCGCGCTGTCCCAGGCGATCCACGGAAACACGATGCTTCCGATCATCCTCGGAGTGACGGTGCCGTTCATCATAATCCTCGTCATATCCGCGCTTATCGGAATATCGAAGATAACCGACGTGAAATCGACCACGGAGACGATAACGGTCGAGGATTTCGTCGGAAAGAACTACTACAACAACGAGGCGCTCAGAGCCGCGCTGAGGAATTCCGACGTCTACAAAGTCGAAGTCAAGTCGAAGGCGGACTCAGATCACGAACCCGGATATATCCTCGAGCAGACCCCGTCCGCGGGATCGAGGAAAAAGATCGAGCGCGGAAAGACGTTCTGTCAGCTCACCCTCGTTATCACGTCGAGCGGTGAGGAAGCGGTCGTCCCGTCGCTGTCCTCTTACGAGAAGAGAGACGCGGAGCTCGAACTCAAATCCCGCGCCATTGCGTACGAGATCGTTGAGATAAAGGACGATGCGTACGACGCGGGAAAAGTCGTCAAGACAGACCCGGCAGCGGGCGAAAAGATCACCTCGTCTCAAAAACTGAAACTCTACGTCAGCATAGGCCCCGAAGACGGCGAGATCGAAGTCCCGTACATGGTCGGCATGAACGAGAGAGCGGCGCTCGCAGCTCTTCAGGAGAAGGGGCTGGCGATCGACGCTTCCTATCAGAAGTCGAACGAGGAAGCGGGCAAGGTCATCGACCAGAGCCTCGCCGCGGGAACGAAGGTCACGAAGAATACGAAGATCGGAGTAACTATCAGCGGCGGCAAAGACTACGATCCCGACAAGAGATCGATCGGCGGCGACGATACGGAGAAGGTGGACGATACGGAAAAGGCTCCCGAGACGACTCAGGCACCGGACACTCAGGCGCCCGATACGACGGCGGCTCCCGAGACCACGACGTCCGCCGAGCAGCCAAGCGAACCCGACGAGCCGGCGGGCGAAGGTAACGACGCGCCCGCAGACGGACAGAACGAGCCTCCCGCCGACGGTAACGAAGACGGGGAGGACGGCGGAGACGCCAACGGCTGATATGACAGACCGGATGAATAAAGAAACTCTTCAGGCAAAAACGGAAGGCGCGGTCATCAAGGGAGTCGGCGGACTCTATACGGTCCTCGCCGACGGCGGCGAAAGATATCAGTGCCGCGCGAGAGGGAAGTTCCGCCACGAGAATATATCCCCTCTCGTAGGAGACCGGGTCACGGTCTGCGGGGATACGGAGGAGAAAGAGGGATACGTCATCGACTCGATCCTTCCCCGAAAGAACAGCCTCGTGCGCCCCGCGGTAGCAAACCTTACCCACCTTTTCGCGGTAGTACCCTCCGCGAAGCCGAAGCCCGACCTGCTGACGGTGGACAAGATAGTGTCCGTCGCCGAGAGCAAGGGCATCGAGCCCGTTATAATAGTCAACAAGAGCGATATCGACCCGGACGAAGCGGAGAGGATACGCGCGATATACGACGGTGCGGGCTTTACCTGCCTGCTTCTCAGCGCGGCGACGGGCGACGGATGCGACGCTCTGCTTGAATACTTCGAAGAGTCCTCGCGCGACTCGGTCGTGACCGCGGCGCTCGCCGGAGCTTCTGCGGCGGGAAAGTCGACCCTTATGAAAAGACTTTTTCCCTCGCTCGACCTGAAGACCGGAGAGGTCAGCCGCAAGACGGAGAGGGGAAGACACACGACCCGCCACGTCGAACTGTTTCCGGTGCCGGGCAACGGCAGATGCTTCATAGCGGACACACCCGGCTTCTCGCTGCTCGATTTTGCGAAGTACAATTACTGCGAACTGAACCTTTTAGCTTCGACTTTCAGGGAGTTTTCGGACTGCCTCGGAAAGTGCAGATACACGAAGTGCACCCACACGAAAGAAGAGGGATGCGCCGTGCTTGAAAAGCTGGCGTCCGGCGGGATCTCCAAAGAGCGCCACGACAATTACATAGCTCTTTATAACGAGATCAAGAGCATACCCGAGTGGAAGCGGAAGAAAATGACGTCGAACGACGGGTAACTTTTCGCGCCCCTTCGCATATAATGAAGAAAAAGACCGAAGGAGAGCGGAATGAAGATCACAGTCGTAAAGAGCCCGAGAATACTTATACCCTTACTTAAAAGAATATTCAAACTGAAATGACGAAGCGCCCTGCGGGGCGCTTCGTTTTTGAAAAATCAATGCCTTCTTTAAGTTTTATTCTCTAATGAGTTGATTGTGTTCCCATATTCCCGGGTGTATAATTCAGATAGGATAACACCTGTAACACATAAGAAACTAAGGAGGTGACAACGATGATAAAAAGAATAATTGCCGCGATGCTTATCTGTCTATTGTTCGCCGCGCCTGCCTTTGCAGCGGGAAATGATATGCCGCACAGGTTCCCCGATCTGACGGAGAGCGCGGAGATCGCGCCGGACGAGGTGATGGCTGATCTTATCGGAGTGTCTCCGGAGGTATACAGAACGATCCGGGAAAAACTCTACGACGCGATCCGGAATTTTGAAGATGAAGCGGATATATCGGAGTTCGGACTCGAACATTGCGAAGATTCGGAGACGGCGATCTATTCAATGCTGCTCGGCGGAGAACCGCTGTTTTATTACCTCAATGATTATGAAGTCATACCCGCGGAAGACGGAACGGTGGAAAAGGTCTGCTTTGATTACGACTTTGAAAAGGGAAGCAGACGTCATCTTTATTATGAAGAGACGATCGAAAAAGTATCCGGGATGCTTCTCGACGGGATAGAGGGAAACGATTCTCTCACCGATATTCAGAAGGCGCTTCTCCTGCACGACAGACTTGCGTCATACTGCAATTTTACAAAGAGTTATCTTTTGAGCGGTACGGATAATGCAATGGATCACAGCCTGATCGGGGCATTTGTAAGAAAAGAATGCGTGTGTCAGGGGTACGCATACGCTTACAGGTATCTTCTCAACAGAGCAGGCATCAGGAATTATTACTCTCTGTCGGAAGAACTCAATCATATATGGAACGCCGTATACATAGACGGTATCCCGTATTACGTCGACGTAACGTGGGACGACAACCTTGATAAAAGCGCCGTGTATCATCTGGACTTCATGTGTTCATACGGCCTCATCAGTGAGCTGGGGCATTCGGATGATTTTGAATTATATGAAGTTGAGAACCACGATGAGTACGACAGATTGTTTTGGAGAAAATCGATATCTCAGTTCGTTTTGCTCGACGGAGAGGTCTACTATATCGATTCGGTCGACTGCACCCTCAACAAGTGGGTGGGAGACGAGCGGATCAAAGTCGCCGACGTCCCCGGAGGATGGAGCGACAGAAACGTTCAGATATCGTGGGTCAATACGTATTCGGTGCTTGAGACAGACGGCGATTATCTCTACTACTCGACTCCCTACACCGTAGTCAGATTCAACCCCCGCACCGGAACGACGAGAACGGTCTATACGTACGAGCCGGGCGAGGACGAGATGTTTTTCAACATCTACGGATTTGATATCGACGGCGACGATCTTTACGTGGATGTTCTGAACAGCCCATCCTATCTGAATTTCGTCAATTACGGTTCTGCCGTTATAAAACTGAAGTTCGAAGTAGCGGATATCGCCGGAGACGCGGACGGAGACGGAAACGTGACTATGAAGGACGTCCTTCTTATCAGAAGAGGTCTTGCCGGGGCGTTCGATCTCAAAGGTAAAGAAGCCCTCTGCGCTGACTATGACGGGAACGGAGATCTGAACCTGAAAGACGTTCTGGCGGTGCGAAAAGCGCTCGCCGGCGCGGAATGAATAAAAAAGACGGCCCGAAGGATCATCCTTCAGACCGTCTTTTCCATGTCCGTATCATTCTTTACTTACCACGAACGCGAACGGGAGCTTCCAGGACGAGTTCGAATAGTAGAAAGTGACGCTCGTCATGAGCCATTCGTTGTCGTAGTACATACAGGAGGAGCTTCCTCCGTCGAGGTTCGCCGCGTTGACCGCGCCGAACTCGAGCATGATGTCGATCAGATCCGATGCCGAAGCGCCGAGGTGTCCGGCTTTGCCGCGCCCGTCGGTAACGAGAAGCAATAGACTTCCGTCCGCGCACTGGCCTATCGCCGTTCTCGGGTTGAGACCGCTTCCCGCGCCGTTCAGCCCTCTCTCCTTGCCGTTGATTATGAGCTGAACGAAGTGGTTGTTCGAGTCGGAGCTCTCCTCCTGGAACGTGACGGCGTCGCGTATCTTCTTCTCGCGGATGACCTGCTCCATCTGAGCCGAGGTGTACTGACCTATCGGGAAGATCTCGAGGATGTTGTCCTCCGTCAGACCGATGAGAACGTATCCCGTGTCCGCCTGCGGATAGTTCATCTGTATCTCGCCGTGCGATACGACGACTCCCATCGGAGCGCCGCCCGAGTTGTTGTAGGAGTTGTAGATGCCGCCGTTGATTCCGGCGAGCGAGTTCGAGTCGTTTACGAGAACGTCAAGCGTCACGCCCTCGTCGCGCCACGGATAGATCGTCGCAAGACTTACGCGCGACGGGTCTTTGACCTTTATCATATATCCCGTGTAAGTTCTGCCCGGGATCTCGAAGACCTCGACGTCCTTGCCGCTGTCGGCGGGCGCGCCTTCGGGGTCGTCGGTCGATCCGTTGATGTTGATCAGATTCTCGTCGACCGAGTCGTCAAGCGCTTCCATCGAGTTCGCGTCTACGATCTTCTGGATCTCCTCGGGACTGAGGAATATGGACGCCACGAACTTGAGCTGACCCGTCTCAAGGAGGGTAGTCGTCAGAATGGAGCGCGCGCTCGGAGAGGTGCTGCCGAGTATCATCCTGACCGTCAGCACGAGCGTTCCCGCAAGTACCAGAACGAACGTCAGGATGACCGCCAGCGTCCTCAGCACGATCTTCAGAACTTTTTTAGATTTCGATGTGTCGCTGTTGTTTTGATAATTAGTCATGATCAAGACCTTTTCGTCAGTTGAGTTGTTTTGCTTCGGCGCTGTTGTCGACAAGCGCCCAGTGAGGATTGTTCACGCCGTCGTCGGTGTCGTCCGCGTAAACGAAGTAGTACGTGCCGTTCACTTCGTCCGGCTTGTTTACTCCGTTCGCCATATGCATCGGCTTTATGAATTCTATCTTGCACGAGAAGCAATCGTCCGAGAACTTCACGTATTCGGAAACTTTTTCGGAGTTGAATATCGGATTGTCGAGCGTGTGATCGCTCACGAAAGTCATATCGATGCCGGTCGCGAATTCCCAGTACTTATCGTAGAAATACGAACCCTCGAGCAGATACTGCGCCAGTGTATTGAATCCGTGAAGTCTTCCGTCGAGGTCGTCGCTCGTGAACAGATTGAGGGTCTCCGCCATCTTTAAAGGATCGGGATCTCCCGCAAGACCCTCGGGCATCGTGTCGCTCTTCGGCATCTCCTTCGCCTCGATCAGCGTTTCGCTCTGCTTGAAGGCGACGTCGGCGCCGGACGCGTCCTTGACGGATATCTTGCTTCCGTCGTCTATGAGACACAGACGGTATATCGCGAGATCCGGAACTTCGTCGCAGTATTCCCTGACGTACTTGTAAGCGTCTATCGTTTCCGTCTGCGCCTTCGAGGGATCGATCTGTTTGTCGCCGAAGTAGAGCCTGTAGTTCGAGAGCACCTTCGCCGTGTAGTTGACGAACGTCACGGGATCCTTTCCGTTGAAGGATACCGTGTTGCCGGCGGAGTCGGTGATGATCGTGTCCTCGCTGAACAGAGAAGATACTCCGTACGAATAGAGTCCTTCTGTCTCGGAAGGCTTTCCCTCGATCGTCTTGCCGCCGGACGAGATCGTGACCGACTCGGGAAAGTCGAACGAGAACGTTTCCGCACTGCAGCTTTCGATCTCCCACTCGGTGACGGGGAAGATCGCGAGAACGGTCTCTTCCTTAACGTTCTTCAGCTCCATGTTGCCCATGTGGAAACCGTTGAGAAAGATCGCGTACGACTCCGTGCCGGAGCTGAGCCCGTTGCGGCTCTTCTTGTACGTCAGCTCGCCGAGAGAAAACGCTCTTTCATACGCCTCGAGCTCCTGCTCGGACGGCGAATACTTCGTCTTTATCGAATCGAGGGAGATCTCTTCCTCAAGCCTGCCCTTTGAAGCGGCTTTCTTGATATCTTCGAGCTTTGCCGCTACCACGTTGTCGACCTGAGAGGACTCGAAGTCCACGAGAAGTCCGTGAACGTATATCAAAAAGATGACCGAAACTATCAGAAGAACACCGAGGTAAATCAGATAACCTTTTTTAAATCCGCTGAATCTCTTTTTCTTCGCGTTCCCGTCGCCCGGCGACTTCCTGTTCGCATACCTCACGTTTACAGGTATCGCCATCGGAATATCGTCAGACTGCGCGTTCCTGCTCATCTGCGCGCTGCGGCGCGGATCTGCGGCTGCGCGCTGCGCCGACGGCGCGGCTCTTCTGCCCGCACCTCCCCTGAGTTCTTCGGGGATCGTGAACCTGCCCGTCGAATAAGTCTTGTTTCTGTCTCTCGAAGCGTGAGGATGAACGCCTCCCGCTCTGTTCACCTGCGGCGATACGCTGACTCTGCCGGCGGAGCCGGATGCCGGCCTCGCATTCGCGTTTTGCGGCGCGGTGCGTGTCTGCGCCGGTCTCGGCTGAGTCCTCGGCTGAGGTCTCGGCTGAGATGCGGAAGCCTGCGCGGACGCTCTCTGAACGGGAGCGGTCCTGTACTGCGGCTGAGGCGCAGTCCTTTGCGCGGGCGCGACTCTCGGCGTCGCCTGCCGCGCGGCGTTCCTGTCTGTCTGCTGAACGGTTTTTTTCGGCCGCCTCTTCAGCGGTATCGCGTCATCTTCGTACAGATCGTTGTCGTCAAATCTCATCTATGCTAACCTTTCATGGATCATTTGCTAAAAACTATTAATCTATTTTATCATAATATGCTGTATAATTCAAGTATAATTCGACCAAATAGTATTAAATTAATTATTATTTTACTATTTTGCATCCCGCGCCGGCCTTATTATAAAAATATGCTTGATTTTTTCCTCGCGTTCTGCAATAATTAGGTTGAACGCAAATCCGATATTTAAAATACAAATTATTTGGAGCTTTTATGGATCTTATCAAAAAACTGCTTTTAGATCTGCCGGGCGACAAGTGGTCGTCGGAATACGTCGTGGACGGAGTTCTTCACATGTCCGCGGGAACTCCCGACAGACTGAGAAAAGAAATACTCGAATCGAGAATATCCGACGCCGCCGAAAGAGCCGGTATCAAAGGCGCGAAGGCGGCCATCACGAAAGGCTTTGACGAACTGTTTGTCGAATACGGCAAAAACGAGCTCGCAAAAGGCGCCGTCACGCTGAAACTCTCCTGCGGCGACGGTTCCGAAGAGGGAGAACTTCCCCTTGAGATCAAAGTAAAAGACGTCATATACGACCACGACCTCGGCTCCGACTGCGACGACGGAGGCGCCGTCGCCATGCTCCTCAACGCACACCGCGAAGGAGTCTGCCGCGCGCTCGCCATCACGAGCTGCGTCTTCAATCCGTACGCCTCTTACTGCGTCGGACTCATGTGCGAATACTTCGGCGTGGACGATATCGATATCGGCGTCAATACCGAAAGAGATATCCTCAACAGCGAGGGCTGGTGGCAGTGCTCCAAGAGCCAGGCTGAAAAATACTATACCGAAAAGGGAAGAGCGTTCCCCGAGTACGAATCCGATATACCGCTCATCAGAAGAAAGCTCGCTGAGAGCCGCGGCGACGTCACCGTCGTCTCGACCGGAGCTCTCACGACGCTCTACGCTCTCATGCAGTCAGGCCCCGACGACGCGAGTCCCCTCGACGGCTGCGCGCTCTTCCGCGAAAAGGTAGGGCACTACGTCTGCGGCGGCGGCAAATTCCCGGACGGAACGCTCGAGAGCAACTTCCTCTGCGACCCGGAAGCCGTCGATAAAGTTGTGAACGAATACCTGAAGGATTTCCCGATCACGTTCGTCGGCGCTGAAGTCGCAGGCGGTACTCTCTCCGGTATCGTCATGATGCAGGATAAATACAAAGACTACGTTCTGCGCGACATCTACCTCCACCACAGAGCCGACTGCAACCACAACAGCTGGGACCTCGGCTCGATACACTATTCCGTTTTCGGAACGACTTACCCGTTCTTCGAGGTCAGACACGGCTACACGGTCGAGCCCTACGGAACGCTCGGATGTATGCGCCTCTATAACGGCGGCGTTCACGAATACGTCGTCCGCCGCGTTCCATTCGAAGCGCTCTCACCCACGTTCAACGATTACATCGTGCCTAGAGAATCGTTCTGAACGTGAAATGAATACGATATATCTTTCAGACTATAAAGGCGGTGACGACAGGGCTCGATTCGCCGCCGCCCTTGACGATGCAAAAAAGATCCCCGGAACGACGATATTCGTCGAGCCGGGGACGTACCATATTACGACGCCCCGCGCCCGCGCGGCGCAGGATTCCGTAATGTCGGGAGAGTACGGAGACAATCCTCAGCCTGTCATGTTCTCGCCGGACTATATATACGACAGAGGACTCGATTTTGACGGTCACGAGGGAACGACGCTCGCCGCCGACGGAGTCCTGCTGTTAGTCGACGGCTTCATGGAGGACGTATCGGCGCGGAACTGCCGCGGAGTCACCATCAGAGGGCTGACGATAGACAATAAGAGACGCCCCTATACCAAAGGCTTTATAAAAGAAGTCGGGAACGGCGCGGCGAAGGTAGAACTTACGGAGTATATGCCGCAGACCGCGCCGATAATGAGGAGCGGTATTTACTCGCCGAAATACGGCAGATTCGTTCCCGACATGAGAAGCGTCGTGAAGGTACTGTCAAACGACGGCAGGGAAGCGGCCGTTCTTCTGAAGGGGGATACGTCGGACGCCGTCGGCGACGAAGTGTATTTCTGTCACACCTGGCATTCCCGCCCGTCTATCCTTATAGAGAACGCAAAGGATATCCTCGTCGATAACGTGACGATCCATTGTCACGCGGGTATGGGAGTCACAGGTTTTCACAGTGAAAACGTCACCCTGAGAAAATTCGCCGTTGTCCCCGCTCCGGGAGAACATCATTCGACGAATACGGATGCGACTCACTTCTCATCCTGCCGCGGAAAACTTGTTTTAGACAGATGCAGATTTGAAGGACACGGAGACGATGCGCTCAACGTCCACACATATTATTATACGGTTGTCGAACACTTCGGAAACCGCGCCGTGCTTGAAGTCAGGGCGCCTACGGGAACTCATACGCAAGCACTTGACTATCCGCGGGTCGGCGACAGAATGGATCTTTGCGGCGCAAAAAGTCTCGACGTCATAAAGACTTACAGAGTGACGGCGGTCGAAGCGGACGAAAAGCGCCGGGTATGTACCGTCGAACTCGACGGCGACCTCCCCGACGACGTGAACGGTTACCTGCTTGCCGATCCCGACGAGACTCCGGAAGTCGAGATCCGTAACTGCTCGCTGAAAAACCATTTTGCCAGAGGCTTCCTTATCAAATCGAGGAAATGTTTTATAGAGAACTGCGATTTTGAGGATATATTCGAGCTCGGAGTAAAGGTCGCAGCCGAGTCCTCCTGGCACGAGGGAGTCAACGTCGACACTATCGCAATCAGAAACTGCCGCTTCAAAAACTGCGGAAGAGAAAGGGCTGTGTGCGGCGGCGTCCATATCTATATGGAAACTCCCGAACGAACGACTTCTCACGGCTATGCGGAAATAACGGATAACCATATCGACTGCCCGGAATGCGACCATGGAATTATTATCAAGGATATAAAACAGACCCTCCTCCGTAATAATAGAGTTATATCCCGCAAAGATCCCATCGTCATCGGTGATAATGTGGAAGTGTTGTGACGATAGATTGACAAAAAATATTGACAATGCGCGGAAAGTGTGCTATTATATTTAAGCGCGCTGAACGCGCCGCCCGGAGGGATATCGAAGCGGTCGTAACGGGTGAGCGAATCAAAAAGGACGCGGTGCGTCGTTTTTGAAAGCGTGTAACGAAAATAAGGAGAGACGGAGCAAATCTGTGATTTGAGAACGTCACGACTATATACACGGTGCGGCACGAGTCTTGAAACCTACCGGAGAAAAGGTCGCCATG
>CADBTH010000035.1 GCA_902797495.1 uncultured Ruminococcus sp. | reverse complement strand
TTAAAAGAAAGGCTGAATATATATGACACTCAGTGAAAAACAGGCATACCTCAAGGGTCTTGCCGACGGAATGAAACTTGACGCGGAGTCCGATGAGGTCAAGCTCATCAACGGTATCATCGATCTTCTCGGCGGTATCACGGAAGCGATCGACGAGATCGACGACGACCTTGAGACTCTCAACGACTACATCGAAGAAGTCGACGAAGATCTCGGCGACGTTGAAGAACTCCTCTACGACGACGATGACGACGAGGATTCTGACGACGAAGACGACTGCGACGGCGACTGCGAGAACTGCGGAGAAGATATGATCTGCGCTCTATGCCCCTCCTGCGGCGAGCAGATCTGCTTCGAAAGCGACACGGATCCCGAAGAGATAGTATGTCCCGCTTGCGGACACCGTCTCTGCGAAGACACGGATAAAGAAGAAGAATAAACGAACCCGTGGTCTTCGGACGTATCCGCATATTAGCACACGAACTTGGTTATGAAAATTTTTTAAGGAGATATACCATGAAAAAGATTATTTCAATGCTGATCGTTACGGTAATGATCGTCGCAACGTTTGCTGCGGCTGTTCCCTCGATGGCTATCGAAGGCCTTGCCGTATCGGAAGTTGAAGCTCCGTATTTCGACGTCAAGCCTACGGTCGACGGCGTCGTAAGCGAAGCTGAATGGGGCGAACCCACCGTCGTCGTTAATCAGGCGGAAGTGGACAACTCCAAATTCATCGCGGAGGGCGATACTCCTTCTGCAAACGATTACAACACATTCTTCTACAGAAATCCCGCAGCAACGTATGATGCTGAGAACCTCAACATGAAGTATACGCTCTGGATCCGTTGGGACGAGAACTACTTCTATGTTGCAGCTAAGGTCAACGATCCTGACGGACATTCGCTGAAGAACGGTAAGAACGAGACATGGAACGGCGACGCTATCCAGATGAGAGTCGACCCCGAAGGATACAACGCAGTTTGCCCTCTCGGCCCTGAAATGTACGACGCTGACTACGACGGCAAGCCCTGGAGCCGCGACGACATCGACGACTTCTGCTTTGGTTTCGTTGAATCCGCAGGCGGTTTCACGGAAGCGTGGAACAACGCGACGAACACAGGTATGACTTCCTTCTCCGGCGGTAACGCAAACGTAGCGGTAACTCCCGCAGGCGCGAACTTCAACGCTGACACAGCTGCCGGCATCACGACGTACGAAGTTGCAATTCCGTGGGGATACATCGACAACTATTCGCACGGTTACGAAGCGTATAAGGCAGGCGGAACAGGCGCAATCGGCAGAGAATACGGTATGTCTGCTATCGTCTACAACGCGGACGGCAACAGCGGCCAAGCAAAATGGAACGCAGCTCTTACATGGGGCAGCGGTATCCTCAACGCACAGCAGGACAACTACACACAGACATGCGGCGGTTCCAATAAAGTAACCCTCAGCGGCGACAAGGTAAGCCAAGACGGTACTTACACGGGCAACTATGAAAAAGGCAATTACGTTCCTCCGGCACCTCAGCCCAATTATGATCTCGAAATAGATTCCGCTTACAGCACGTTCCTCGATTACGAAAAAGAGAGCGATATGGACGTCCTCGGTTACTGGAGAGGCGGCGAATGGATGGAAGAGCCCGGCAACCCCGGCAACCACGTAGCGGTATGGGACAAGGACGAAGAGGAAAAACTCGGTCTCAATACGACGAACTACCTCTCTACCGCAAGCGAGATAGAAGGCGTCCTCAACTATACTCCCAAGGATTGCAGCTATACGATGGAATATGACGTCAAGGTAACAGGCGTCGAAAACTTTGAAGCAAGCTACAACAGCGCGCTCTACCATTGGTTCGGCGGCGCAGGCCAGGTCGAATATATGTGCGGTTACGACTTCGACACGTCCAAGTTCTTCGTTCAGGAGTCTGCTTCCATGAAGAACCTCGCTGAAGTTTCGCAGGAATTCACGCTCAACGAATGGCATCACGTAGTATTCCAGTACTACAGAGGGAACTCCGAGATGAGATTCTATTTCGACCCGCCGATGGAAAACGGCAAGGTCGCAAAGAGCGCAGTTCCGATGTTCAAGATGAGCTACAGATACTTCGATATGCCCGGCGTTACGGCACCCGAGATCATTCTCAGAAGAATGAACTGCCAGATCATGCTCGACAACGTTCACTACTACAACTTCGTAGACCTGAGCGGTACCGGCGAGATCGAACCCGAGAAGAATATCAACGGCGGCGGCGGAGCAACACCCGCTCCTCAGCCTGTAGTTACGGAAACCGACGTTGACATCACAGACGTTGAGAAGCGCGCTGACGGCACGTTCGCAATCGGCATCCCGAACCTTGATACTTACAAGGCTGCAAACGTGACCGCAGTCAAGTTCCTCGTTGACCTCAAGAAGGCTGACGGTAAGCTTACGTTCAAAGGCGTCGAAGGCGTCGATGCAGCCGCCGTCGAAACGAAGGACAACGGCGACGGAACTATCACCATTACGGTTAAGGACCTCGGCATCTTCAAGAACGTCGAAACAGGCAAGAGCGTGATGAAAGTCATCCTCGCTCCCGCTGACGGCGTAAACCTCGAAGTTGCGGACGTCAAAGAGCTCGTAAGCATCAAAGCGACGGTAACGTCTCTCTCCGCTCAGACGGGCGACCCCGCGGTTATGTACGTTACGATCGCACTCGCACTCGTTGCAGTGATCGGTACGGGCGCTGTTATGTACTCGAAGAAGAGAAGCCGCATCGATTTCTGATCGCGATTTCCGAAAGTATATAATTAATATGTAGAAAAGCTGTTTCTTCGGCGCAAGCCGTCGGAGAAACGGCTTTTTCTTATTTCATAGCATATTTGTTATCACATCGTTCACGATTGTTAAATACCCCTTTAAGTTTCATTCTCAAATCACTATGTTCAAAATAAAGACTCAAACTGTTATAATAATAATGGAAAAAGGAAATAGAGAAAAGGAGTCAATGCTATGAAAAAGCTCTTGTCGTTTTTTGCAGCGATCATTTTGATCGCCTCGTCAGTCGCCGCCGTTCCGGTCGGCGCCGTTGAAGGGCTTCCCGTCTGTGAGGTCGACGTTCCCTATTTCGACGTAAAACCTACCGTCGACGGGATCGTCAGCGAAGCGGAGTGGGGAGAGGCAACGGTCGCGGTCAGCCAGGCGGAGGTCGGCAATTCAAAGGCCATAGTAAACGAAGACACTCCTACCGCAAACGAGCTCAACACCTTCTTCTACAGAGATCCCTCCGGCGCATACGACGCGTCGAACCTCACGATGAGCTATAAGCTTTGGATGAGATGGGATGAGAACTATTTCTACATAGCGGCTAAAGTCGCCGATCCTGACGGCCATTCTCTCAAGCACGGGCAGAACGAGACCTGGAACGGGGACAGTCTGCAGGTGAGGGTAGACCCGTACGGACACAACTCCGGGTCGATGCTCGGAGCGGACAGATTCGACGCGGAATACGACTCCCACTGGGAATCTGAGTCGATAGACGATATGTGCTTCGGATTCGTTCAGCTCGGAACGGGCTTCACGGAGGCGTGGAACAATTTCGACCTTCCGAGTCACGGAGGCACGGGAACGGGTAAGGGGATGACGGCGATCTCCGGCGGCGACTGCAAAGCGGCGGTCGTTCCTGCCGGCGCGCTCTATTCCTCCGATTCCGCAAACGGTATCACGACTTACGAGATCGCAGTTCCGTGGCACTACATCGACGGCGGAAAGAATACCTACAATTATAAGGACTACCTGAAGGACAAGACGGGCGGTATCGGGCGCGAGCTCGGAATGAGCGCCGTCGTCTACAACGCTGACGGTAACTCCGGCGGCGCGTCCTACAACGCGGGTCTCGCCTGGGGAAGCGGTATCATCGAGAAGCAGTACAAAGATTATCCCGCAACCTGCGGTGGCTCGAACAAGCTGACTCTTTCCGCGGACAAGGTGAGCGACGACGGATTTTACAGTCCCTCGTACGAAAAGAACGAGAACGGGTACGTCCCGCCTCAACCTGTATACAACTATCCGACCTTCATCGATAAAAACCATTATCTGAAGCTCGATTATGAAGACGAGAGCGATATGGACTGTCTCGGTTACTACCGGGAAGGCGAGTGGATAACGGAGCCCGGGAACCCCGGCAACCACGTCGTAAGGTGGGACCTCGACGAGGAAAACCCCGGTGACGAAGGCGCGGACTTTTACGGCGCGGGACTCAACTCGGTAAACTACCTCTCGACAGGAACGGAGGAAGCGAACAAGCCGTTTTACAATACTGTCGACTGCAGTTACACGATGGAATTCGACGTCATGGTGACGGGACTCAAGGGATTCCAGAAGGGCTACGAGAGCGCGCTCTACAACTGGTTCGGTGGCGCCGAGCAGATAGGCAACGAATGCGGCTACAACTTCAACACGGGAAAGTTCTACATAAAGAACACACTATCCGGAACGGAGTACGCGAGCGTCGCGGGAGACTTCACTCTGAACGAGTGGCACCACGTGGTGTTCCAGTACTACAGACCCGCGTGCGAGGTAAGATACTATTTCGATCCGGAAATGGCGGGCGGCAGAATCGCTCCGAATCAGCAGCCGACGCTCATTCTGCAGTACGCATACCTCGATATGCCGGGTCTGTCGGACTGTGAGATCATCCTGCGCAGGATGAACTGCCAGATAATGCTCGACAACGTCGAGTACTACAATTTCGTCGATTACATGAACCCGATAACGGAAGACGCCGACTTCGACGTCGTCGTAAGGGACGACGGCGCTTACGCGGTCTGCGTCAAGAACGCGCAGAAATACAGAGATCAGAGCCCCGTGAACTTCACCGTCGATATAACGAAGATCGCGGAGAACTTCGAATACGCAGGAAGTGAAAACGCAGTCGCGGGACTCGCCTCTCCCGTCGTTGACAACGGCAGGGTGTTTATCGAAGTCACGGACGGCGGCTCGGCGTTCTCGTCCGTCCCTGACGGAGGGTATCTTATCGAAGTCCTGTTCAGGCAGAAGTCGGGTGAGAAGCTGTCGGGCGAACAGTTCAAAAACGGCGTGACGGTCAAGGCGGTCTACCCTAAAACCGTCATAACGCCGAAGCGCACCACCGATGGCGGAAGCGGGGGAGGCGGCTCATACGTTCCCGGCGTCGCCGCTCAGACGGGAGACACGGAACTCCTTCTGATCGGATGCGCGATCCCCGCCGCGGCGATATTGGCGTTCTGCGCCGTATATCATGTAAAGCGCCGCCGCAGGATCGATTTCTGAAGACCGATCCTTGATAAATAAGCGTTCCACTTCATTCTTCTTTCTCTCGAGGGGCGCCGCGTAAAGCGGCGCCCCTCACTTTTATATTTAATGTAAATAATATAAATACTTCTCTTGACAACAAGCGGATATAGTTGTATAATTGTATACACAAATACAAGGAGGGCTTTGTTATGCTTGAAATATCGAACAAGTCCAATCTTCTCGAGCAGAAGAGCTATTACTACTCTCTTCAGGACGTAAAGGATCCGAATCTTTACAGAGACATCTACAGCTACGACGAGGTGCCGAAGGTGGCGTTCAACCACAGGCGCGTTCCGATGGGTATGCCGGAGGAGGTATGGATAACGGACACCTCCCTCAGGGACGGCCAGCAGTCCGTCGAGCCGTATACGGTAGATCAGATCGTTCATCTTTACAAGCTGATGTCTAAGCTCGGCGGCCCTTACGGTCTTATCAGACAGACGGAATTCTTCGTATACAGTAAAAAGGACCGCGAGGCTCTCGAAAAGTGTCAGGAGCTCGGTCTGCGCTTTCCGGAGATCACGACCTGGATCAGAGCGAACAAGGAAGACTTCAGGATGGTTCGCGACATGGGCATCAAGGAGACGGGTATCCTTGTGAGCTGCAGCGATTATCACATATTCAAGAAAATGAAGATGACGCGTTCCGAGTGCATGAACCATTACCTCAAGGTAGTGGGCGAGGCGTTCGAGACCGGAGTCATCCCGAGATGCCATCTCGAGGATATAACGAGAGCGGACTTCTACGGCTTTGTCGTTCCTTTCGTGAACGAGCTGATGAAGATGTCCGAGGACGCGGGGATCCCCGTCAAGATCAGGGCGTGCGACACCCTCGGCTACGGCGTTCCCTATCCGGAAGTGGCTCTTCCGAGAAGCGTGCCCGGCATCATCTACGGACTGATGCACTATTCCGACGTCAGAAGCGAATATCTCGAATGGCACGGACACAACGACTTCTATAAAGCGGTCACAAACGCGACCACCGCGTGGCTCTACGGCGCGTGCGCGGTCAAC
>CADBTH010000034.1 GCA_902797495.1 uncultured Ruminococcus sp. | reverse complement strand
GACGAAAGCTTAGTTTGACCTAACGCTGCAGCAAGTGCGCCGCATCCCGCTGTCATATGTGAGCGGCGCACGCCTCCCGCGTTTGATAATTTCAGGGATCAACTCGCGAGGAGGTGTTTTTGTATGAAAAATAAGAATCTGCGAGCGATAATCATGACGGCGATCCTCGCCGCGATGTCGATAGTGCTGGGGAAGTTTCTTCAGATACCGATCGGCGACTCATTCAGGATAAGCCTTGAGAATCTCCCGCTGATACTCGCGTCGTTTATGTTCGGCCCGATCCTCGGCGGAGCGTGCGGACTCGTCGCGGATCTGCTCGGCTGCGTACTTAGAGGTTATGCGATAATCCCGCTTATAACAGTCGCATCCTGCGTCATGGGTATCATACCGGGACTTCTGACGAGATACGTCTTCAAAAAAGATACGACTCTCTTCGTCATGATCTCGGGATTCACTTCGCACGTTATCTGCTCGATGATAATCAAGACGATAGCGCTACATATGGCTTACGGAATGCCCTACGCCACGCTGATCCCGACGAGAGTTCTGATCTACACAGTCACGGGTCTTGCAGAGTCGTATATATGCGCTCTGCTTCTCAAGAGAAACTTTATCAAAAAACAAATTCTACACGCGTAGAAATTGACAGTTTATGCAGGTGTAAAATGAATTATAAAGAAGCTATCGGCTTTATTGAATCGGTTTCCTGGAAGGGCTCCGTACCGGGGCTTGAAAGGGTAGGCGAACTGTGCGAAAGGATGGGTCATCCGGAGCGCAAAGTGAAGTTCGTCCACGTAGCGGGAACGAACGGAAAAGGCTCCGTCTCCGCTATCGTTTCCTCCGTTTTGAAAGAGGCGGGATATAAAACCGGTCTCTTTACTTCTCCTCATCTGATAGATTACACGGAGAGGTTTGCGGTAAACGGAAAGAATATAACGAAAGCCGATTTTTGCAGAGCCGCTGAAGCGGTGAAGAATGCGGCTGAGGGCATGGCGGACGCGCCGACCGAATTCGAGATACTGACGGCTATGGCTTTTTACTATTTCGCCGAAGCAGAATGCGACGTCGCGGTACTTGAGTGCGGAATGGGAGGAAGGCTCGACGCAACGAACGTGATAGAGTCTCCGCTCGTCTCTGTCATTACGAATATCGCCCTCGATCACACCGGCGTGCTCGGAAAGACGGAAGGGGATATCGCGCATGAGAAAGCGGGTATCGTCAAATCTGCTCCGCTCGTGCTCGGCAAAGTTTCCGCAGATGCAGAAAATGTGATAAAAGGCGCTTGTATAAAAAACAACGTGCCGGTTTTGGACTATACGCTCGCCGACGTTTCGGACGACCGAATAGCCGCCGACGGACTTCATTTCAGATACTCGGGACGCGACGCGGTTCTGCCTCTTTGCGGGGAGTATCAGAAGATAAATATCCGCACGGCGCTTGAGACAGTCAGCGTGCTGAGAGACCGGGGATTCGATATCTCTGAGGACGATATCATCCGCGGCGTCTCGTCCGTACACTGGATCGGAAGGTTTGAGAAGCTCTCGTCCGACCCGACCGTAATATACGACGGCGCGCACAATCCCGACGGCGCCGCATTTACCGCCGCGACCTATAAGCAACTTTACGGCAGAAAGATGGCTGTGATCGTCACCGGAGTGATGGCCGATAAGGATTATATCGGTATCGCCCGCCTGCTCGCACCTGTTGCAAAATGCGTATTTACCGTCGCTCCCGATAACTCAAGGGCTTTGCCCGCGGATCGGCTTGCCGAAGTTTATCGCTCGCTCGGAGTCAAAGCGACGCCCTGCGCATCGGTCGAAGAAGCCGTACGTCTCGCCGCGGACCGCGCGAACTCAGAATCGCGCCCCGTGCTCTGCGTCGGCTCGCTCTATATGTACGGCGATATAGTCTCGGCTCTGAAAAATCGATAAGTCTTGAAAAGGAGGTCAATATGAAACGCATTCTCGTTCTTGCCGCAGTTTTTATGTTGTTATCTTCAATACTTGCCTCCTGCTCGCTCGGCGACTCTCTTTTGTCCGCCATGGGATTCGATACTCACGATTACGAGGGGGAAGAGGTAAAAGAGACGCTCGACCCCGAAAGCGAGGAAGTAGCAAAGCTCGTTGATATGATAAAGCTCCTCACCGTGAATAACCCTATCCTGCCCGAGTTCACCTCTCCCGGAGAAGCCGTCGACGGCTGCAGAGACTCCATCCTCAATTATATGCTCTGCACGGGATTTGCAAAATATATGGGAAATACCGAGCTGATTTCCCAAGTCGAGGAGATTTATCCTCACCTTCACTTTATAACGGTCATCCCAGCGTCCGATTTTGAGGACTGCGTGTATACCTTCTTCGGAGGCAACGCGAAAGTGTCTCACGGAAGCAGCGAGCTCTTCGTATACCTCGACGAAGCGGCGGTCTATACCTCCGTCACCGAGCCGATCGAAAGCCGGATCTCGGTCAACGTGATCTCGTGCGAGAAGACCGAAACGACCTGCCGCATGAAATTCACCTGCTCCCTCGGAGACGTCACCTCGCCCGTATATCGCGCGCTCGTCGTAAACAGATCGGACGGCTCGTCTTATTTCAAAAGCCTGCAGTGTGTAGATAATTGAACGAAAAATCGACCGATGACAATCGGTCGATTTTTTTCAGCCCTCAAGCTGTCTTCCGAGAAAACCCGCCGCCGTCTGAACGAGCTTCGTCTCGGCGTCCTTCGCAAGTCCGCTCTGCGCGCCGTCTACGGACACGGAAGCGACGCACCCGGTGACGTCCCCGTCCGTAATTATCGGCATGGCGCAGCTCACCTTAGCCGCTCCCCCGTCGACTACGAAAACGTCTTCGTGTCCGTTCGCATTGTAAAGCGAACGGTTTTCTATTATCCGGTCAAGCTCCGCGCTGATCTTTCTGTCCGTATACTCTTTTTTCGGTATCCCCGCGCACGCCGTCACGGCGTCTCTGTCGCAGATCACCACGGGCAGGGAACACGTCTTGTAGAGCGTCTCGGCGTACTGCGCCGAAAACGTCTGCATCTCCCCGATCGGCGAATACTTCTTGAATATGACCTCTCCTTCGCGGTCGGTGTATATCTCAAGCGGATCGCCCTCCCTTATGTGCATAGTTCTTCTTATCTCTTTCGGAATGACGACCCGCCCGAGATCGTCTATCCTTCTTACAATTCCGGTAGCTTTCATGTGATTCTCCTTTGTTTGTAAAATACACTATTATTATCTGTCGATTAATTGAAAATATACTTTTCGGCAGTTTTTTATTGTATTCAATACAATAGAGAACTAATCAAACCGTTATTATACGTTTATTGTGATTTGCTGCGAATTCATAAGCTGCTTTTGTGCCGCTTCTGCCGGATCTACGGTCTGCGGATTCATGATAATAAAAAATGCAAATGTCACTTTTCAGGATCATTTCTTCATTTCTTTCCAGATATACAGCTTTTCCGGCCCCGAGAATTCTGCTAGGGTAATACGTTTCCTCATATTCAGTCAAAAGGATTTTCTTATAACTTTCGCTTATGTATGGGTATTCAGCGCGAATATAGATCCTTTTTATGTTCGGATATTTCTCTTTATTCATAGAAACAAGCTCATAGCATAATCTGTTGAAACGACCGCGGCTGCCGAATAAAAAAGTTTCGACTTTCTCATTCACAATCAACTCTTTAATGAGTTCAGACAGCCGATCAACTAATTCCACTGTTTCGTTAATTTTCCTATGCCCTATAAAACAACATACTTTTGTTTTCATTCAATACCCCAAATCAAAACAATTATTATTATAATCATTATACAATATTATTTACTACAAGTAAATATATCTGCAATTGCAGTCTATAATAATCTTTTCTTTTTTTCGATAGAATAGATATATAAAGAAGAAGGGGAGATTATAATGAAAACTGAGTTTCCTGACAAATATATAACTCTTGGACTGAAAATAGCATATTACAGAAGAAAGGCAGGATTCACACAAGAGTATTTTGCTGAACTGATCGGAAAAAGCGTCAGCTTTGTCGGGCAAGTAGAAGGTACCGGTACAGTACGCGGCGTTTCATTAGAAACTCTTTTCAAGATTTCACAGGTTCTTAAAGTATCACCATCTAAACTACTTGAAGATGACTGAATAAAAAAGGCTCTCTGCTTATTGACAGAGAGCCTTTTCTATTGATTGTTGACGGCGTGCATTCTTCTTCTTCTTCTTCTTCTTCTTTCCAATGCCGTTACAGGTTTTCAATACGTCGCAATTCTTGACCCGTTTCAGAGAATATGATATAATAATCTGCGATAGAAAAGGAGGTGAAGCAAATGACCGGCAGTATTTTGGCAGGTGCAGTTACTGTAATAGTGTTTGCATTCGTAGCCTTTTTGTTATACGGCTTATTTCAGAACGGAAATAACAAAGACGCTGAAGCGCAAAGGGCAGCGGGACGGGAAGGCGAGGATATTATTGAACGAGAAATACGATCGGTTTTGAATTATGACGATTTCATAATACGAAACGCCGAGATCATCTGTGGCTCATCAAGAAGAGAATTTGATTTTATTATAGTAAATTCTAACGGGGTATTTATAATAGAGACGAAAAATTACAGAGGGTATTTGACAGGAAAAGAGAATGACTATAATTGGGGAAAGTATCACGTCAGCGGAGCGGGAAACGTGTATTATAAAGAGGCTCGTAATCCGATCTTACAGTCTGCCGGTCAAGCGGGATTCTTGGGACGGTATCTCAGGTCATACGGCGTTAACGTTTGGGTCGACGGTTATGCCGTGATCCTCGGATCCGACAGTCCGGTGAAAAGCGATCGGATCCTGTATAATAGGGGCGATATTGACCGTGCGATCCATTCTCCCAAACAATACAGATTGAACGCTGAGACAGTCAGCGCAATTAAGAGAATTTTATCACAGGTATAAGAATACCGGACACGTGATCATAACGTCATGTGTCCGGTGTATTTATTGATCAAGTATTTCAAGCAGATCGGCGGCGTTGGTATCGGGTTTGACCTTTTCCATGACTTTTTCGATGACGCCGTCGGGGCTGATTAGAAACGTTGTGCGGACGACTCCCATGGTAGTCTTTCCGTAAGATTTCTTTTCCTGCCACACGCCGTAGGCTTTTATGACTTCGAGCTCCGGGTCGGAGAGGAGGATAAGGGGCAGGGAATTCTTATCGGCAAACCTTTGGTGAGACGCTTCGCTGTCGCGGCTGATACCGACGACCTCGACGTTCTTTTCGCGGAAGCGCTCGTATAGAGCGGCGAATGCGAGAGCCTGCCTTGTGCATCCGGGCGTACTGTCCTTCGGATAGAAATAGAGAACGACTCTCTTTCCCGCAAAATCACTCAGAGAGACGTCTCGTCCGTCCTTATCTTTGAGTGTGAATTCGGGAGCCTTCATTCCGGCGTTTAGCATAATAGACCTCTTTTAAATTTGATTTTATGTATTATGACACAACTTCGCACAATTGTCAATCTGAAAGGCGGAAGGTAAATAATAAAATTGTTACAATAAAGACAGTAAAGATATAAATCTTACGAGTATAATTAATATGAGAATTTTTGTTTTGAGAGGTGCTGTATGGCATACAAAAACAGAAAAAAGAATTACCCTCTTTACGATACGGTAGATTTCTCTGATATACGTGAAATGGTCCTTGACTGCAAAAAGAATTTTGCAGACAGGATCGCGCTTTCATGGAAGCTGAATCCTAAGGACAAGAAGATACGCAATATGACCTTTGCGGAGTGCGCGGACTATGTCGAGGCTCTCTCGACGGAGCTTATATCCCGCGGACTCGGCGGTAAGAAGATCGCGATCGTTTCAAAGGGCTCTCCCGAATGGGTCATGGCTTTTTATTCGGTCATGTCTATTGCCGCCGTCGCCGTACCCGTCGACGCGGAGCTTTCCGAGTCCGAGATCGCGTCGATCATTTCCGAGACCGGATGCAAGGCTGCTTTCTTCTCGGCACCCGTTGCGGAAAAGATGATATACGTTCAGAAGAGTGCTAAGTGCGTTTCTCTTTTCGTTAAGATGGGATATTTTCCGAACGCTCTGCCCGTTCCCGACGGAGCCGTATCTATAGGTGCGCTTCGGGCGGACGGAGCTGACAAAGTCCTCTACGGCGACAGATCGTATCGCGAGTGCGCGATCGACCCTGACGCTCTCGCCGCGATATTCTTCACGTCGGGTACGACGGGCAAGGGAAAAGGCGTTATGCTGTCTCAGAAGAATATCTGCTCCAACGTCGTGAATGGCAGCAGGCTTTTCAAGCTGACCGACAGAACTATGAGCGTTCTTCCTCTTCATCACACGTTCGGGCTGACGGCTAATATCATAGGTAATTACGCTCAGGGGATTAGGATCTGCTTTTCTCTCGGCAACAGATACGTTCTGCAGGAGATGAACGAATACCGCCCGAAGCATATGATGCTCGTCCCGCTATACGTCGAGACCTTCTACAGAAAGATCATGGCGGGAGCTGAGAAGAGCGGAAAAGATAAGATGCTCGCAAGGCTCATCGCCCGCTCGAACGGCATGAGAAAGGCGGGGATCGATCTTCGCCGCACTCTCTTCAAGTCGGTGATCGACAAGTTCGGCGGCGAGCTCGAAATGATCATCTGCGGCGGCGCGCCTCTCTCGCAGAAGATAATCGATTTCTTTGACGGTATCGGCATTACGATAATCAACGGCTACGGCATAACGGAGTGTTCTCCCTTTATCTCGGGAAACAGAAACGAGAGAAGGATCCCCGGTTCCGTCGGCATGGTAATGCCGGGAGGAGAGGCGAAGATCGCGGATCCCGACGAGCACGGAGAAGGCGAGATCGCTTTCCGCGGCCCGAACGTCATGCTCGGCTATTACAAAAACGAGGCGGCGACGGCGGAAGTCATCGACGAGGACGGCTACTTCCATACGGGCGATATCGGAAGGATCGTAAACTACGACGGCACTGACTGGATATTCATAACCGGAAGAAGAAAGAATCTGATCATCCTATCTAATGGAAAGAACGTTTATCCCGAGGAGATCGAGAGTGATATATCTGAGATTTACGGCGTAAATGAAGTCGTCGTTTACGCGGGAAGCAGAAAGAATTCTCCCGACAACGACGTGATAGTCGCGGAGATATATCCCGACCGCGACGCGCTCGCGGAGCGCGGTATCGACGACGTTCAGAAGTATTTCGAGGAAAAGGTCCGAGAGATCAACGATCGGAACGTTTCCTTCAAGAAGGTAAACGTGATCCGCATCAGATCCACGGAGTTTCCGAAGAATACTTCGAAGAAGATAAAAAGATTTGAGATCGACAAAAGTATAGATTGAGTAAAGGACTAATTATGGATAACAAGGTATTTTCAGTCAAAGACATTGTAAGAATAGCAGTCATGAGCGCGCTTCTCGTAGTATGCTCGTGGATTACGGTCAGCATTCCCGTTCTGAACGTTCCGTTCACCCTTCAGACATTTGCGGTTTTCTTTGCGCTCGAGTTCATCGGAGGCAGAAACGGCACGATCGCTTTTTTAATATATATAGTACTCGGCGCGGTAGGCGTTCCCGTTTTTTCGGGATTCAACGGCGGTATAGGACACCTCTTCGGCCCGACCGGCGGGTATCTCATCGGATTCATATTCAGCTGTCTCATTTATTGGGCCTTCGAAAAGAAGTTCGGCTATAAGAGCCCCGTTCACTACGCGATCCTCGCACTCGCGCTCGTCGCGTGTTATCTGTGCGGAACGATATGGTTTTCGATCTACATGAGCAAAGGCTTTATCCCGTCTCTTGCGATGTGCGTCGTACCCTTCATAGTTCCTGACGTTCTCAAGATCGCGCTCGCGGTATTACTCGCTGTCAGACTCAAAAAAATAATTAAAAATTGACAATCGATCAACGCGGGTGTATAATTGAATATCAAGGAGGAGTTGTATGTATTTCGTATACGTTTTGAGATGCGTCGACTCCTCGCTTTATTGCGGGTACACTACCGACGTCGCTCACAGGATAAAAGCGCATTCCGGCGCGGTTAAGGGTGGGGCAAAGTACACGAAAAGTCATCCGCCTCTCAGCGTCGACGCCGTTTGGGAATGCCCGGACAAGGGGACCGCTTTGAGCCTTGAAAAGCTCATAAAGAATCTTTCAAAACAGGAAAAGGAAGACCTCGTATCGAAAAAGCTGTCTCTTGCCGATTTTTTCTCAGACAAACTCGACGTTTCAAAGGTTCAAAGAAACTCCTCGTTTGAGTGCGACATACCGGAGGCTCTTTATGGAAATATGGAATCCGTGGCACGGGTGCCGTAAGATCAGCGAAGGCTGCGAGCACTGTTATATGTATTATCTCGATTCAAAGCGCGACCGCTCGGGCTCCGATATATATAAGGTAAAGAATAATTTCAATCTTCCTCTTAAGCGCGACCGCGCGGGCAACTATAAAGTGAAGAGCGGTACCGTTCTTCACGTCTGTCTGACGAGCGATTTTTTCCTTGAAGAAGCGGACGAGTGGAGGGACGACGTCTGGAACATGATAAAGGAACGTGAGAACGTTACTTTCATTATACTGACAAAGCGCGCGGACAGGATCAAAGACCGTCTTCCAAACGATTGGGCGGACGGCTATCCCAACGTCGTACTCAGGGTCACCGCTGAGAATCAGAAGAGAGCGGACGAGCGTATACCGATCCTGCTTTCGATCCCGGCAAAGCGCAAGGGAGTCATGACGGCGCCGCTGATCGGCGAGATACATATCGAAAAGTACCTTGCTACCGGCGAGATAGAATACGTTATCGCGGACGGCGAGAATTACGACGGCGCTCGCCCGTGCAGATACGAGTGGGTCGAGAGCCTTCGCGATCAGTGTAGAGAATACGGCGTTGAATTTGAGTTTGCCGGCACCGGCAACGTCTTTATCAAAGACGGGAAGACGTATAACGTGTGCAAGGCGTATCAGCACGTTCAGGCGATCCGCTCGGGCCTTTTCTGGCCTCCGCGCGACGACTGCGACGTGCCGGTCATGAAAAAATGCGCGACGTGCAAAATGAACGATTCATGCAATGGCTGCAGAAGGTGCGGCAGGTGCAGACAATAAACGAACGGAGATGACGGCATGAAGATATCTGATATTTACGGGAATAAAAAAACAGTTTTCTCTCTCGAAGTATTTCCTCCTAAGAAAACCGACTCCGTTGAAGCGATTTATTCTACCCTTGACGGACTCAAGAATATCAGTCCTGATTTTATAAGCGTGACCTACGGAGCGGGCGGAAACGTCGCCGACGTAAAAACGAGAAGCATCGCTGAGATCATCAAGAAAGAGTACAATATAGAATCGATGGCTCATCTTACCTGCGTCAGCACTTCCGAGAAAGACGCGGAGCTGATCCTGAAGGATTTTTCGTATCACGGTATAGAGAACATTCTCGCTCTGAGAGGAGATATAAATCCGGAAAGACCTCCGAAGAAGGACTTTTGCTATGCCTCGGATCTTGCGTCGTATATCAAACGAAAGGGCTATTTTGACGTCGGAGGCGCGTGCTATCCGGAAGGACACACGGAGGCGGCGAGTATTGACGAGGATATTGTGAACCTCAAAAAGAAAGTCGACGCCGGAGTTTCTTTCCTAATCAGTCAGCTTTTCTTTGACAACGATTTCTTTTTTGCATTCTCTGATAAAGTTCGAAAAGCGGGGATCGACGTTCCCGTTTCCGCCGGGATCATGCCCGTGACGAACAAGAAACAGATCGAGAGAATGGTCACCATGTGCGGCGCGTCAATACCTCAGGATCTCGCAAAGATATTGTCCAAGTACGCGGACGACCCCGACTCGCTGACCGAAGCGGGGATAGAGTACGCGTGGCGTCAGATCGAGTCGCTCATCAGAGGCGGCGTTCGCGGTATCCATCTCTACACGATGAACAACCCCGTGATAGCTATAAAGATCTATCATGGGATCAAAGACTTGCTGTAATGAACGAATTCAAAAAATACGTAGACAGAAAGTGCGCGCTGAGATTCATGGGCTTTCGCGGTGAAGCTCCGGATTCTTTCAAAATAATACTTGAAGAATGCGAAGCGGCGCTTTGCGAAGAGGCAACTCCAAGATCCGTGTACGTCGTTAAAGACAAAGAAGAAGTTTCCGACATTCTTATCGGAAACGATATCGCCTCGCATCTGTCGGACAGCTGCAAGGTCGCGGTCTTTGCGGCAACTCTCGGCTCGCGCGTCGACGCGCTAATAAGCAGATATCAGTCCATCGACGTGACAAAAGCTCTCGTTACCGACGCGGAGGCGTCCGCCGCTATAGAGACTTACTGCGACGAAATGATGAAAGAGATATCGTCTCGTACGAGGTCATCTCTCACTTCAAGATTCAGCCCCGGTTACGGCGATTATCCGCTCGGGATACAAAAGGAACTGCTCGGCCTTATAGACGCCGAAAGAAAGATCGGCCTTACCTCCGGCGAGAGCTTTATGCTCGCACCTTCAAAATCCGTGACTGCGATCATCGGGCTTTCCGACGGCGATACCGTGCGAGAGGCTGATACGTGCGGGAAATGCGAAATGAAGGATACCTGTGCTTTCAGAAAGGAGGGCGACCGCTGTGAGATTTGATGAACTGCTTAAGAAAAATTTTGTGATACTAGACGGAGCGTTCGGCACCGAGCTTCAGAAGCGCGGGCTTAAAAGCGGCGCACTCCCTGAATCGATGAACTTTGATTCGCCGGAAACCGTAAGAGAGATCCATTCATCGTACGTTTCGGCTGGGTCCGATGTCATACTTACGAATACTTTCGGATGCAACAGATATAAGATGGCGCGCTGCGGCAGAACGGTCGATGAGACGATAGAAAAAGCTATAGATATAGCCAAGTCCGCCGGTGCTCCGCTCGTCGCTCTCGACGTCGGTCCTCTCGGAAGACTGATCGAGCCCTTGGGAGATTTGTCTTTTGAAGAGGCGTACGACGCGTTCTCAGAGGTCGCCGCCGCAGGAGAGCGGTACGGTGCTGATCTTATCGTGATCGAGACCATGACCGATCTGTACGAGGTTAAAGCGGCTCTCCTCGCCGCCAAAGAAAAAACATCTTTGCCCGTTATCTGCAGTATGTCGTTTGAAAAGGACGGCAGAACTTTTACCGGCTGCGGAGCAAAGGAAGCGGCAGTCACTCTGACTTCGCTCGGAGCGGACGCGATAGGTGTGAACTGTTCTTCGGGTCCCGAAGACCTTTACGACACCGTCATGACGCTTCTGAAGTATTCCGGCGTCCCCGTTTCCGTAAAGCCGAACGCCGGGTTACCCGATCCCGTGACCGGCGCGTATTCGCTCTCTGTCGAAGACTTTGCTTCTTCTATGAAGAAGTTTGCCGAAGCAGGAGTCAAGATCCTCGGAGGATGCTGCGGCACGTCTCCCGAATATATTGCGAGGACTGCCGGTTTAGTCAAAAATATACGCTTCGTTCCTCCTAAAGCCGACGACTCTCTCATTCTGTGCTCATTTACGGAAAGCGTTGATTGCAGTGAACCCCGCGTCATAGGCGAGAGGATCAATCCCACCGGCAAGAAGCTTTTGAAAGAGGCGCTTCGCAATAACGATCTCGATCATATTCTGTCTCTCGCGGCAGAGCAGACGTCGTCGGGAGCAGACGTGCTCGATATCAACGTAGGTCTTCCCGGTATCGACGAAAAGGACATGATGGTTCGCGTAGTCAAGGCGGTACAGGGCATGACCGGCGCTCCGGTACAGATCGATTCATCCGACCCTGAAGTTATCGAAGCCGCGCTTCGCGTTTGCCATGGAAAAGCTATAGTCAATTCCGTAAACGGTACGGAAAAGAGCCTCGAAACAATTCTTCCGCTCGTAAAAAAGTACGGAGCGGCCGTGGTAGGTCTGACTCTCGACGAGAACGGAATACCTTCAGATGCTTCCGACCGGCTTGCGATCGCTGAAAAAATCGTAAAGAGAGCCGAGTCTCTCGGGATCGACAGAAGGAATATTATAATCGACTGTCTGACTCTCACAGTATCCGCCGAGCAGGAGGCGGCGTCCGAGACCCTTTCTGCTTTGAAAATGGTGAAAGATGCTCTCGGAGTTAAGACCGTTCTCGGAGTATCCAATATTTCATTCGGACTCCCTGACAGAGAGAGCATTAACCGCACGTTCCTGTCCATGGCTCTCGAAGACGGTCTCGATTTTGCAATAATCAATCCTAATTCTGCGCCCGTAATGTCCGCTTTGAGAGCCTTTAAAGTGCTGAAGGGTCATGACAGAGGCGCAGCGGACTTCATTAAGTATTATTCGGACGCGCCGTCCGGTACCGCGCTCGGCGTTGATGCGGCGCCTACGACGCTATCCCATGCGATAGAGAACGGAATGAAGAGCGAGAGCGAGAGACTTACAAAAGAGCTTTTGCAGTCAATGGATCCGCTCAACGTGATAAACAAAAAACTGATCCCGGTGCTTGACAGCGTTGGGGATCGGTTTGAAAAGGGAACTATTTATCTGCCGCAGCTGATCATGGCGGCGGATACTATCGGCGTTTGTTTCTCGGCGGTCAGAGCCGCAATGTCTGAAAAACAGTCTGTTTCCGCTAAGGGTGACAAGATAATCCTCGCCACGGTAAAAGGGGATATACACGATATCGGTAAGAGCATCGTAAAAGTGTTGCTTCAGAATTACGGATACGATATCATCGATCTCGGGCGTGACGTTCCTCCGGAAACAGTTCTGAAATCTGTTCGGGAAAACGACGTAAAGCTTGTAGGACTCAGTGCGCTGATGACGACGACACTCGGGGCGATGGAAGAAACGATTAAGCTCGTCAAGAGCGAGATCCCTGATTGCAGAATAATGGTCGGCGGAGCGGTACTGACCGAAAGCTACGCCATGAAGATCGGCGCGGACTTTTATTCGAAGGACGCCAAGGGTGCGGTCGATATCGCAAAGCGTGTGTTCTCATAACGAAAAGGGAAGGCTAAACGCCTTCCCTTATAGTTTATTTATTGTCATACATGCTGAACAGCTCATCCATGTAATTCTCGTGATACATTTTGATCATCGCGTAGTATCTCGGATGAGTTCTCCATCCCTGGTCGACGGAACCGTATCCCTGATCGACTATCTGAGCGTCGGGATACCTTTCGCGAAGCTTCTGAATGTCCTCGTTCGACACACCGGTATGTTCGATCCACAGACGTTCAAGGAGCGGAAGATCGAGCAAAGGCGTAATGTCGGATATAAGTCCGTTGTGACTGATATTGAGGTCAACGAGTTCCTTGCATTCGGCAAGAGGCGTCAGGTCTTTGATCTGCCAGTTAACGAAGAACTCGAGATAATGAAGATGCTTCAGCTTGGATAGGGGTGTAAGATCGGACACCTGGTTGTCCGCAAGTATCAGTATTCTGAGCTCCGGCAGATAATCGCCTATGACGGACAGATCGGTTACCGCCTGGTGTCCTATATCAAGAGCCTGAAGTTGAGTGCAGTACTGAAGGACCTGAATATCGTCGGACGTCAGTCTTTTGTGAGAGTAATCGTAGATCAGTACCGAGAATGCGATTGCGTCGGTCTTCAGTGACCATCTTCCCATCCTGAGCAGCCATACCACGTTTATATCCGGATACTCTGCACGCAGAGCAGCCATTTCTTCGTTGGTAGCCGCACAGTTTGACATATCGAGTCGTTTCAGTTTCGGAAACAACGGGAGTATCTGTCTCACAGCATCAGTTGTTAGTCTGTAGTGGTCGGTCAGGTCAAGGTCTTCAATGAGAGAATCGAATTTTGTTCCGTCTACTTCCACTTCCCATCCGAAAGCTATATCCGGAAACTGCTTCGCCAGGCTCAACTGGAACTCCGGCGTTATTTCAGATCCGTGAAGATCGACATCGGTCAGGTCTGGAAAGAGCTTCAGGTAGCTCACAAGGTGCTCGTCCGGAGTTACGCCTTTGAGGTCGAGCGTCTTTACGTCGTCCCTGACTGTCAGACCGTATATATTGAAAGTCGACGCTATATCGAAGGTAACGGAAGGGAATTCTTTAATAAGTTCTTCTTTTACATCGTGTGATACGGTAGACGTAGTACACACAACGTTTTTCAGGTTTTTCAGATATGGAATGGCGCGCTTGATATCCGTAAGATCCGATATATCTTTATTTGAAACGTCAAGTGTCGTAGTGTCGGTCTTTATCCTGTCGCCGTAAACGTTTATATAAGTGTCGTATATAAGATCGGTGTCAGGAAGAGCCTTGTCAAGTTTATCTTTTTCGTCGGCGTGCACCATGAAAGTGCCGAGATCGACCTTTTCAAGATTTTTGAACTGCTTAAGATCGCGGATCAAGTTATCGACGCCGTCGATCTCCGATCCGTTGAAGCTCAGTTCCTTCTCATCAAGAGTAAAGTTCCGCCCGAAAACGTTAACTTGTCGTACAGAATAAAAATACAGGCAGAGCGCCGCAAAAGCGCACAGTGATAAAACGATCGCGATTACTCTCTTCATAATTCCGCCACTCTATAAAATGATATATTATTTTAGCACATCAGATTTGCTTTTTCAACATTTTTCGCAATTATTATTTAAAAATTTCCAATAGTATTAAACGATAGGAATCTTGACATTCGGTTCTCTGTGTGATATTATCAAATGAGCCGAAAAGGAGATTTGTTTTGAAAAGGTTAGTTTCTGTTTTATTAGTATTTATCATAGCGGTGTACGCATCATCATGCGGGAAAAACGACGACTCTTCGGAATTTGTAAGAGGATCGGTGCTGAATAACGTCTATATCAGTGATTTCGCAAGGATCAAGTTTTCTCCCGGACCGTCCTGGACTTTCGCAACGGATGAAGAGATCCTGCTCAAAAACGGGTTAGACGATGGCAGTCTGTCTGAAGAAGAAGTGCTCGAGCGCATCCGCGAACTCGCCACGGTGTACGATATGACCGCATCATACAGGGAGAGCGGCATCAACGTCGTTATATTGTTTGATAAATACAACAACGTATTTGACGAGAAGGGGATCTCCGGCGAAGAGTATGCAAAAAAACTGAAATCGGAGCTTGAAACGAAGTATTCAGGATCAGATACAGCAGTATCTTTCGGAACAGACGAGACTATCGCCGGCGAGGAATATAAATGCGTCGAAGTGCTTACGAAACAGGAAAACGGTGAGGTCAAGCAGCTATATTATGTCAGAAGTATCGGAACGTATTTTGTGTCTATATGCGTCACAGTTCCGGAGGGCGTCGATGCAAAAGCGGAGATACTCGATAAGTTCGACCCATTTATAATAGAATAGAGCATATTAATGGTAAAAAGCCGATGTAAATTTTTTATGAATTTATTTCGGCTTTTTTCTTTGTTCGATCTTTTAATATATTGACTTTATAAATATACTATGATATAATATAAAAAATATATTTTGGAAGTATATAATGTATAATAAATTTTTAAAGAGGCTTTTTGATTTTATATCGGCTATAATTCTTGCTATCATTATTTCTCCTCTGCTTCTTTTACTGATACTGATAATTAAGATCGATTCAAAAGGGCCTGTCTTCTTTAAGCAAAACAGAATAGGTAAGAATAAAAATACTTTTAAAATACTGAAATTCCGTACCATGCGGATCGACACGCCGAAAGATATGCCGACGCATATGCTTAAGGACCCTGATAAATACATAACAAGAGTAGGAAAGTTTTTGCGTAAAACCAGCCTTGACGAATTGCCGCAGCTTTTCAACATAATTGCCGGGCATATGGCGGTAGTAGGACCGAGACCTGCGCTTTGGAACCAGTATGATCTTATTGCGGAAAGAGATAAGTATCACGCCAACAGTATACGTCCCGGCCTTACCGGTTGGGCTCAGGTAAACGGACGCGACGAGCTTGAGATAGAAGTCAAAGCAAGATATGACGGAGAATACGTCGAGCGTATGTCGTTTCTTTTCGATTTGAAATGCATTTTTGTTACCGTTTTCAAAGTCGCTAAAAGCGACGGCGTCGTCGAAGGCGTACACGAATACGATACTTCGGACAATAAGCCGGAAGAGTTGTTAAAAGCAGAGAAGGATTCCGGTACAAAGTAAAGTTTTGCGGAGCAAATAGTTTATGATCATATACGTTTTGATGTTTGCGTCAAGCACCCTGTTCGCGTATTTGGCGCAGCGCAATAAAGTCGCCGTTAAAGATAACGAAGGGAATGAAAAATATCGGCTCAACAGATTCTACGTCGTTTTGTCCGCTCTGATCCCGATCTTTTTTGCGGGAATGAGGGGAGCCATAGCAGACACATGGGCTTATATTAACAGCTTCAAAAACATCATTTGGTCGGATGTCAGCGATCTTATTACCGGTAAGGTAGACGGGAAAGCTCCCGGATACTATTTTCTGGAGTGGTTATTCAAACAGTTAGTTGACAATTATACGGTTTGGTTTTTCTTAATTGCTATTTTTTGCGTCGTTTGTTTATGGATCGTTTTTGCTAAATATTCTGATTCTTTTGCCCTGAGCGTATTCCTTTTTTACGGAACTACTTCTTTTTCGTGGCTCTTCAACGGAATGCGTCAGTACATAGCAGTATGCGCCATGTTTCTTATGTTTCCTCTAATGCTACGTACCGGAAACCGCAAGCGGGACTTCCGTAATCTGATTTTATTCATAGTCATTACTCTGTTGCTGTATACGATCCATTCTTCCGCTATCGTGATCCTCCCTATCTTTCTGCTTTGCCGTGGGAATCTTTTCGGCAGATGGAAAACACTTTTGATCCTTGGCTTTGTTGTAGCTTCTGCATTCGTAGGGCCGTTTACGTCATTTTTGTCTGATCTTTTCAGCGACGCTTCTTTCGGTACCGTATCGAAAGATATTCAGAATTACGACGGCGCAAATATACTGAGAATCGTGATAGCTGCGATACCTATATTTTTGGGGCTGTACAGACTTAAGGCGATCAAAAACGACAACGAGCCGGTCTTTAATTTCTGCTTCAACATGTCGCTGATCAATGTTTGCATATGGGTCCCTGCGGTCGTCATAAGCGGAAACACTTTCGGAAGATTCGCCGAGTACTGTTCGGTATTCAATATGATCCTTTACCCGATGATAATAAACAGATATTACGGCGGCAAAACAAAAAAGCTACTGACTATTCTATTGATACTTGCCTTCGTATTCTGGTTCTACTATCAGATGAAACTTACGTGGAACTGGCCGTATCTCAGCGAAGTGATCGGCAATTTCTATTGATACCGGAGAACGAACGTGAAGATACTGTTCATTTCAAATCACGAAGTAACGCTCTATTATTTCAGAACGGAGCTTCTTAAAAAGCTCGTCGACGACGGCAACGAAGTCCTGATCTCACAGCCGTACGGCGAACACAGGGAATTCTTTGAATCTATCGGCTGCAAGTGCATCGACACGTCGATCACTCAATACGGAATGAATCCATTGAAAGAGTTATCTCTTGTCAAGCATTATAAGCGTTTGATAAAAGAGCATTCACCGGACGTCGTAGCGACGTATACAATAAAGCCGAACCTTTACGGAGGAATTGCGGCTTGCTCGTGCAAAGTCCCTTATATTTCAACAATTACCGGACTCGGCGGTGCTTTTGAAAAGGGAAATCTATTCAAGAGGCTTATGATCTTCCTGTATAAGCGCGCAACGAAGAGGATCTCAGCGTTGTTCTTCCAGAACCGGACTGCATCCGACCTGTTTGATTCCTTCGGAATCGCAAAAGGAAAACATATTATCGTCAGCGGTTCTGGAGTTAACCTTGAAAAGCACCGTGTATTACCTTATCCGGAAGATGACGGTACAACAAGGCTTCTGTATATCGGCAGACTTATGAACGACAAAGGCGTTCGCGAACTGTTTGAAGCCGTAGGAAAGCTTAAAAGCCGCGGCCTCGAAGTATCTCTCGACTGCGTCGGTTGGTGTGAGGAAGAATGCAAAGAACTTCTTGAAAAGTACGTCGCCGACGGCACCGTCAACTACCACGGTTGGCAGGAGGACGTTTCTCCTTTTATTGAAAAGTGTCACGCGGTAATTCTTCCTTCGTATCACGAAGGCCTTGCAAACGCACTGCTTGAAGCCGCAGCTTCGGGTCGCCCTGTTCTCGCGAGCAATATACACGGTTGTATCGAAACGTTTGACGATGGCGTAACAGGGTTCGGATTCGAACCGCGAAGCACCGAGGCCGTTGAATCTGCTATAGAAGCGTTTACCCGACTTTCGCATTCAGACAGAGCAGCCGCAGGAAAGAGGGCAAGAGAAAAAATGGAGAAAGAATTTGACAGGAATACTGTCGTTGAAAAATACAAAGAAGTTATTTATAAAACCGGAGGAAGAAATAATGAGTCTTTATGAAAAATTATTGTCCGGAGAAGAAAAGCTTTCTCTTGTAGGTCTCGG
>CADBTH010000033.1 GCA_902797495.1 uncultured Ruminococcus sp. | reverse complement strand
GTCCGCGACGGCCGCGGTTCCGACGTCGTCTTTCGCCGTACGTTCTCCGTTGACGAGGACGTCCCAGAAGTACATATCGACGGAGTCTGCCTTCTCTTCCGTCTTTTCTTCGTATCCGTTAAGTCCTGTAATTCTTGTGCCGTCCTTCGAAAGCTTATAGTCGTCGGTGAATCTTTCCACCATCAGCGCCTGGATCACGGCGTTTGCGACCGTAGGTGCGGACAGTTCGCTTCCGCTCAGGGTCTGCACAGATTCGCTCAGTATTTCATCTTCTGCGCGAGCCGTACCGTCGTCGTTCGGAACGCCCGCGGAGATCACGAATTTAACGGTCGTCTTTACGGTATAATTATCGATCTTAAAGAATTTATCGCGGGCAAACGACGCGAGCGCGGAGTTTACTACCGAATATCTTACGGGGCCTTCTTCGGGCGCCGTTTTACCGCTTATCGAAACGTTGAATCTGTCTTCTCCGAGATACGAGATAACGTATGATGAAACCTTATCTTCGCCCTCTTCGCTTATCGCGACGAAGCTCCACTCGGCGTCGCGATCTTCGTACTCTTCCGTCTCCTTGACGGAATTATATGCTTCTTCAAACAGAGAATAATACTCGTCAAGATTTATGTCCTTTTTTCCGCCGAGTATCCAGTTGAGCGACACTACGCTGTCCTTTTCAACCGGTACGAAATCCGGAACGGCGCCGCATGACGAAAGGACGGACAAAAACAAAACGGATACCAACGCTAAAGCGATCAATTTTTTCATGTTATACCTCTCAGTTTATCTTATCGCAAACAGGATGTCGCCGTACGTCGGATACGGCCATACCGATCTGTCCGTGAGCGATTCTATTTCATCCGCAAATCCCCTCGCCGCTTCCATGTCGGGGATGAGCGTGTCGCGGCAGAACGAAGCCGCCGCTTCAAAGGATTCGATCGAGCGGAGCTTTTCGGAAGAAGCTGCGAGCCGTTCCGCCGCCCTGTAGAGCGAGTCGTCAAGATCAGACAGCTTCGACTGCATGGTCTCCTCGAAATCGATACTTATGTTCTCGCTCACCCGTCTCTTCGTCAGCGCAGCTGAGGCGAGAGCCGAGACGTATCTGACCGAGGCGGGAAGGATCTCTTTTCTTATCATCTCGACCATCGTGTCGGCTTCGATCCCGATGACCGTCGCATAGTTTTCGAGAAGTATCTCGCGTCTTGAGACGAGCTCTTTTTCCGTATAGATGCGGTGCCGCTCGAACAGCTCGACGTTTTTCCTGTCGCACATGTGCTCGAGAGCGTCGGGAAGGGTCTTGTAGTTGGAGAGTCCGCGGCGCGCGGCCTCCTCCTCCCAGTCCTTCGTGTATCCGTTCCCGCTGTAAATGATGCGCTTGTGTTCCTTGATGATGCGCCTGATCAGCGAGTTGAGAGCCGCGTTGAAGTCTTCCACTCCCTCAAGCTCGTCCGCGATGCGGGAGAGCTCTTCCGCAACGATCGTGTTGAGTATCGTGTTCGGTCCCGCGATCGAGAGCGCGGAGCCCGGCATTCTGAATTCAAACTTATTTCCCGTGAATGCGAAGGGAGACGTTCTGTTCCTGTCGGACGTGTCCTTCGGGAACTTGGGGAGAACGTGGACGCCGATCGACATCACTCCGCGCTCCTCGTCGTGGTACTGACTTCCGTTCTCGATCGAATCGAGGATCGCCGTCAGCTCGTCTCCGATGAACATCGAAATAATCGCGGGCGGCGCTTCCGCCGCGCCGAGACGGTGATCGTTTCCGGGGGAAGCTACGCTGATGCGGAGCAGATCCTGATAGTCGTCGACCGCCGCTATCGTCGCGGCGAGGAAGACTAAGAACTGCGCGTTCTCGGACGGAGTTTTACCGGGATCGAGCAGATTCTGCCCGTCGTCCGTCGTCAGCGACCAGTTGTTGTGCTTGCCGCTTCCGTTGACTCCCTCGAACGGCTTTTCGTGAAGAAGACATATGAGACCGTGCTCGGAAGCGACTCGCTTCATCGTGTCCATCATTATCTGGTTGTGGTCGCACGCCGTGTTCACAGTCGTATAAAGAGGCGCGAGCTCGTGCTGAGCGGGAGCCGCCTCGTTGTGTTCGGTCTTGGCGCAGACTCCGAGTCTCCACAGAGCGACGTCAAGGTCGCTCATGAACTCCTTGACCTTCGGCTTGATCGAGCCGAAATAATGGTCGTTGAGCTGCTGACCCTTCGGCGGGCGCGCGCCGAACAGAGTCCTTCCCGTATAGAGAAGATCGCGCCTTGCGACGTAGTCCTCTTTTCTGATAAGAAAGTACTCCTGCTCCGCGCCGACTGACGGAACTACCCTCTTCGTCGTCTCGTCGCCGAAGAGGCGAAGGATCCTCAGCGCCTGCTTGCCGATCACCTCGATCGAGCGAAGAAGCGGCGTTTTTTTGTCGAGAGACTCTCCGCTGTAAGAGCAGAATACGGTGGGGATGCAGAGAACGTCGTTTTTTATGAACGCGTAGGACGTCGGGTCCCACGCGGTGTAGCCTCTCGCCTCGAAGGTCGCGCGGAGTCCGCCCGACGGAAAGCTTGAAGCGTCCGGCTCGCCCTTGATGAGCTGTTTTCCGGAGAACTCGCTTATCGCCCCTCCGTTCTCGAGCGGAGAAACGAAGCTGTCGTGCTTTTCGGCGGTGATGCCCGTCATCGGCTGGAACCAGTGGGTATAGTGCGTCGCGCCGTTCTCCATCGCCCAGTTCTTCATCTCCTCGGCGACAACGTTCGCGACTGACAGATTGAGCGATCTGCCCATGCTGATCGTTCTTTTAAGGCTCGCGTATACGTCCTCGGGCAGTCTTTCCTTCATGACTTTGTCGTTAAAGACGTCCGCGCCGAAGATCTCTGTTATTTTATCTTCCATATCAAAACCCAACCGTTTCTTTTTTATACAATACAGTATAATATATAATACACGCTCTTGTCAAGAAAATGCGCGATAATTATCGGAATAAGAGACGTCAGCGGACGTCCTTTTTTCTGTATTTCAGATACGCGGCGGCGATGCAGACGAAAGAGACGGAGCCGCCTATCCCGAGCTTTGCGCAGTCAAGGGAGCCCGTCTCGACTATTTCCGCCCCGTCGCAGTAACCGAAGGGCGTGACGTACTTCAAAAACTCCGCGCTGCTCGTAATATTCGCCACGATGTTCAGAAAATAAGCGAGCGCGGCGACGCCGATACCG
>CADBTH010000032.1 GCA_902797495.1 uncultured Ruminococcus sp. | reverse complement strand
TTCTTCAGCGCGAAGACGGTCTACGGACAGCAGGGAAGTCAGAACACGGCGGGTCTTCTCGTCAGCGTTCCGCTCACCGAGGCCAATCACTCCGCCGCTAACTGGGTGACCAAGAGGTCCTCGAGCGCCTCGATCAGCAGCAGCTACGTCGGACCTCTCTACCTGTCGCTTTATATGGGATCTGGCGACGGCGCGGTAGTCAGCAAGGTAGAGTTCCACCTCAAGACCCCCGTTGCGGAAACGGTCGACACGCTGAACAACTCCGCCGGCAGCACCGTTTACACCGTCGCGGGCGACGGCTCGACGATCACTGCAAACGGCGTAACTTACCCGAATAAGATAAACTATACGAACGGCGTCACCGTCGGAACGGACGACGTGAACCGCACGCTCTCCACCGACAAAACCGCGACGACGAACGGAGGAATACAGGGATACGACTTCGCAAACAAGAACGTCGGTATGTTCTATTTCCTCTGGCTCGGCGCGCACGGCACGGATCTATACGACATTCAGGCGAGAGTCAACCAGCACGGAGCGGCGGCTCTGACCAACGCCACGGGCAACGACCCGATCTGGGGACCTCTCGGCGTGCATCAGCACTTCTCCGAGCCCATGTACGGCTACTACTTATCGAGCGACGAGTGGGTCATCAGACGCCACATCGAGGAGCTGACGAACGCGGACGTCGACTTCATCTTCTTCGACGTCACGAACGGAGTCGCGTACTTGCAGAACGCCCTCAAGGTCATGCAGATCATCCACGAGTTCAACGAAATGGGCTACAAGCCTCCGAAGGTAGTCTTCTACTCGAACGACACCAATATGACTTACACCCCCGGCTCGACGATACTCAACTACATCTGGACTAACGTCTACTCGAAGAATCTCTATCCCGACACGTGGTTCATGTATCAGGGCAAGCCCGTCATCGTCGGAAAAAAGAACGAGTTCCAGCAGCTCCCCGCGGCGGTACAGAGCTTCTTCACCTTCCGTCAGAGCCAGTGGCCGAACGAAACTACGACCGACGGCAACTCCTATGCTGTTCAGAATCCTTACGGTACGACGTTCTATAAAAAGCACGGCGGCTGGAGCTGGATGGACTTCACCGATCTTCCGTATCCGAACAAGAACCCCGCAGGAACCGAGAACGAGGCGATCAACATCTCCGTCGCTCAGCACCTCGGAACGACGTCCTTCAGCGACCCCGGTATCTACAATTACAACAACCATCCGAACGGGAACTTCAGATTCAACAGATGGATGAACCACGGCAGAAACTGGAACGGTACGGACAACGTCGACACGGGAACGAACTACAAGCAGGGTCTCAACTTCCAGCGCCAGTGGGACAGACTCCATAATGATTACAACGACTCGCTGCCGATCGTCCTCGTGACCGGCTGGAACGAGTGGGCGGCGGGCAGACAGCCCGACTCCAACCGCGCGGCGGTCGGAATGGCGCTCTTCGTCGACACGGCGACTGTCAACTACTCCCGCGACATCGAGATGACGAAGGGTTACTACTTCGACAGCTACTACATGCAGACCATCGACAACATCAGACGGTACAAAGGAGCGGAACCCACACTCGTGCGCGACCAAAAGAAGCGCATCGACGTCTACGGCTCGTTCGACCAGTGGAACGACGTCACGACCTCGTACCGCGACGCGACGAACGATCAGACGACGAGATCGACCACCGGCTTCGGCAACCGCTCATACGTAAACACGACGGGCAGGAACGACATCAAGTCGGCTAAGATCGTACACGACACCGAATATATCTACTTCTACGTAGAGTGCAGCAGCGCGATCACGCCTTACAGCACGACGACTCCGTGGATGAGACTGTATATCGACCGCGATCAGTCGAACTCCACCGGCTGGTACGGCTACGATTACGTGGTGAACTACAGAGCCTCCGGCTCGAGCACGACGTCCGTTGCAACGCTGGATGCGACCGGCGCGGCGACCGTCACCGACTCGGGCGTGACCTACAGCGTGAACGGCACGATGATGATGATAAAAGTTCCGCTCGCTGATCTCGGTATTTCGGACTATAACAATATCGACTTCGCGTTCAAATGGGTCGACTCCAACTCGAACGTCACCACTATGGAACAGATGTACACGGACGGCGATCAGGCGCCTCACGGCAGACTGAACTTCGTATTTACCAATCACTGATGATTTACGAGGGGGAACTTTTGAAAAAGTTCCCCCTCACCCCCTCAAAACTTCAGATTGCGCAGGCGCACGCGCCTGCGCGTATTTTTTACTTGAAATATCCGCGCAGATATAGTACAATATAAAAAGATAAAAAAACCAGAGAGGACGCCATGAGAAAACTTCTGAAATACATGAAGGAATACAGAGGCAGATGCGCTCTCGCTCCGCTTTTCAAGATGCTTGAAGCGGCGGCGGAGCTTTTTGTGCCTCTCGTTATGGCGGACGTGATCGACAACGGCATCGCCCGCGCCGACCGCGGTTATATTGCCGCCCGCGCCGGTATCCTCGTCGCTCTGGCGCTCGTCGGCTTTTCGTTCACTCTTTGCGCGCAGTATTTTTCCGCGGTGTCAGCCGTCGGATTCGTGACGAATATCAAGCGCGCTCTGATGAGGCACGTCCTCTCCCTCGGTTATTCCGATATAGACCGCGAGGGTACGGCGGCGCTTCTCGCGCGTATGACGGGAGACCTTGCCGAGGTGCAGAACGGAGTCAATCTGGTCCTTCGACTGCTTCTACGCTCGCCGTTTATAGTCATCGGCTCCGCGGTGATGGCGTTTACGGTCGATCCCGCGAGCGCGGTGATCTTCGTCATAGTCATCCCCGTGCTCTTCGCCGTCGTTTTCGCGATACTTCTCTCGACCGTACCGTTATTCAGGAAGGTGCGTGAGAAGACGGAGAAGCTTCTGTTCACCGTAAAAGAGCATCTTTTCGGCGCGAGGGTGATACGTTCTTTCAACGCGGACGGCAAAGAGAGCGAGAAGTTTGAAAGAGAGAACCGTTCGCTCACAAAAAAGGCGCGGCGCGCCGGGCGCATCTCCGCGCTTCTCAATCCTCTGACGTACGTTATTATCAACCTCGGGATCCTATTCCTTTTATACAAGGGCGCCCTCAGGATACAGACGAAGGAGCTCACGGTCGGACAGCTCGTCGCGCTATACAACTATATGTCTCAGATACTCGTCGAGCTTTTGAAGCTTGCGAATCTCGTTATCAGCGTGTCACGCGCGCTCTCCGCGGCCGAGAGGGTCGAGGAGATCTTCGGGACCGAGGGCGAGAGCGGAGGCGAGGGGATCGCCCCGCCTGAAGATTATTCGGTCGCTTTGAGGCTCGATGACGTTTCGTTCTCATACACGGACGGCGGGCATCCCGCGCTCTCGGGCGTGTCGCTCGAGCTGAAGCGCCATGAGTCCCTCGGCGTTATAGGCCCGACGGGCTCGGGAAAAACGACTCTGATAAATATAATATCCGGCTTTTACAAGGCGGACGGCAAGGTGGAGCTGTTCGGCGTTCCTCAGGAGGAGCTTGACAGAGAGGCTCTTCGCCGCAGGATACGCCGCGTGCCTCAGCGCTCCGCTCTGTTCAGCGGCAGCGTGAGGGACAATCTTCTCTGGTGCGGCGACGCGTCGGACGAAGAAATGCTCGAAGCCGCGGAAACTGCGTCCGCAAAAAGCTTCCTTCTTGAGAAGGAAGGACTTGACACGAAAGTCGGAGAGGGCGGCTCGCGTCTTTCCGGAGGTCAGAGACAACGTCTCGCCGTCGCGCGCGCTCTCGTCGGAAAACCGGATTTTCTGATCCTTGACGACAGTTTTTCGTCTCTCGATCCGGCGACGGCGAGAGACGTCAGAAACGCGGTGCTTTCTCTCGGGGCGACGACGATAATTGCTTCTCAGCGCACGACGTCGGTCATGTCGTGCGACCGCATCCTCGTTCTCGAGGACGGCCGTGCGGTCGGGCTCGGAACGCACGGCGAGCTTCTCGCCTCCTGCCCGGTCTACCGCGAGATACACGCTTCCGTTTTCGGTTCAGACGCCCTGCCGGCGTTTGCGGGAAAGGAGGCGGATGATGAATAAAAAGGTATTCGCGCGCCTCTTCGGGGAACTCGGAGCGGGAAAGGCGGCGCTTGTCGCGTCGTTTATCTTCAGCGCTCTCTCCGTGATAGTTGCGCTCTATATCCCGGTGCTGATAGGAGACTTTATCGACACGGTCGCAAAAGGAAAGTTCAGCGTTTCGAAGGCGGAGCTTTTCCTGATCCGCGTCGCGCTCCTCGCGGCGTCCTCCGCGCTTTTCCGCTGGATCTCCGACTCGCTGAGCAACGCGGTGGTCTTCAGAACGGTGGCTTCGATGAGGAGCAAGGCTTACGGAAAGCTCTCCCGTCTGCCCGTATCGTATTTTGACTCTCACCCGAAGGGCGAGACGATAAGCAGGATAATAAACGACGCCGACGCCGTCGGCTCGGGGCTTCTTCTCGGAACGTCGCAGTTCTTCAGCGGGATCGTGACGATCGTTTTCACTCTGATCTTCATGCTCCGCACTGACCTCAGGATAACGGCTGTCGTCGTGATCCTGACGCCGCTCTCGCTCGTCGTCTCGTCGATAATTGCGAAGAGAACGTACAGTCTGTTTACCGACCAGTCGAAGAAGAAGGCCGCGGAGACTGCGTTTCTTACGGAAACGCTCGGGAACCTGAAGCTTATAAAATCGTTTGTCCGCGAGGAGAAGACTGCAAAGGAGTACGACGAGGTGTCGGGCGAGCTTGCGAAGAGCTCGCGCCGCGCTATCTTCGCTTCGTCTCTTGTGAACCCGTCGACGAGAGTCGTCTGCGCGACGATCTACGCGGCGGTCGGGCTTTTCGGCGCCTTTTCGGTATTAGGCGGCGGTCTCTCCGTCGGCGCGCTCACGGTCTTCCTGAACTACGCGGGACAGTACTCGAAGCCGTTCAACGAGATATCCGCGGTGATCGCCGAGATACAGGGCTCTGCGGCAGCTGCCGCGAGAGTTTACGAGCTGATCGACGAGGAAGAGGAAACGGACGGCGAGGCAGTGCTCGGCGAAGTTCGGGGCGACGTTTCGTTCTCGCACGTTTCGTTCTCATACGACAAAACGAAGACTCTTCTGACCGACGTGACGTTCGACGTCAGGGCGGGCGGAAAGGTAGCTATCGTCGGCCCTACGGGATGCGGCAAGACGACTCTTATAAATCTTCTCATGCGCTTCTACGATCCTGACGGTGGCGTGATAACAGTCGACGGAGTCGACACGCGGACGGTCTCAAAGCAGTCTCTCAGGTCGAACTTCGGCATGGTGCTTCAGGACACGTTTCTATTCGACGCGACGGTGGCTGAAAACCTGTCCGTCGGCGGCAAGGTCGCATCTGACGAGGTGGCAGAGACCGCAAAGATCACCAGGGCTGACAACTTTATAAAGAAGCTGCCGCAGGGATACGCGACGAAGCTCTCGGAGGGCGGAGGAGAACTGTCCGAGGGAGAACGCCAGCTGCTGTCCATAACGCGCGTTATGCTGACGAAGCCGAAGATACTCATCCTCGACGAGGCGACAAGCTCCGTCGATACGAGGACTGAAGCTGAGATCAACGAAGCGCTCGACCGTCTGATGGAGGGGAAGACCTCGTTCATCGTGGCGCACCGGATCTCGACCGTCAAGAACGCGGACGTGATCCTCGTCATGCGCGACGGAGACATCGTCGAGACGGGGCGGCACGACGAGCTGATGGCGGCGCGCGGCTTCTACAGCGAGCTGTATGCGAGTCAGTTCGAGGCGTGATTTTTGCCGTCGGGTCTTTACAAAATCCGCTCTGCGTGGTATACTGTTTTGGTAAATTATTTTATTGATGATACAAGGAGTCACAAAAATGGCAAAAGTATTGGTTGAAACATCCGCAAGACACGTTCACGTTACGGAAGAACATCTCGCGATCCTCTTCGGAGAAGGCGCGAAGCTCACCCCCAAAAAGGACCTCTCCCAGCCCGGTCAGTTCGCCTGCGTCGAGAGAGTCGACCTTGTAGGACCGAAGAAGACGATCCCGAACGTATCGATCCTCGGACCGACGAGAAAAGCTACTCAGGTCGAAGTATCCTTCACGGACGCGAGAACGCTCGGCGTTACCGCTCCCGTTCGCGAGTCGGGCGACGTTGCCGGCTCCGCAGGATGCAAGATCGTAGGTCCCTGCGGCGAAGTTGAGATCTCCGAGGGCGTAATCGTTGCGAAGCGCCACATCCACTTCACTCCCGAAGAGGCTGCAGCGGCAGGCGTTGAGGACAAAGAGATCGTTTCCGTCAAGATCGATTCCGCAGAC
>CADBTH010000031.1 GCA_902797495.1 uncultured Ruminococcus sp. | reverse complement strand
TTTTGTCAAGCATATTTGAAAAAGAAAAATGCGGAGCCGTATCGGCTCCGCAACATTGTTTATTCGAGCGAATTTACTATTTCCTTGAAGTATTCTCCTCTGACCTCGAAGTTGGGGAAAGAATCGAATGAGGCGGAGGCGGGAGAGAGGATCACCGCGTCGCCGCTCTTCGCGTTTGCCGCCGCGGCGAGCACCGCGTCTTTGAACGGATCGATATGGGTCACCTTGACGCCGTGACTCTCGACCCCGTATTTTTCGAGAGAGGCGAGTATCTTCGGCGCGGACTGTCCTGTGACGGTGACGCTCCTCACGTTACCGTGGGAGGCGATCGCCTCGGCGAGCGGATCGTAGGAGAGATTCTTATCGGAGCCGCCGAGGATGACGTTGATCGGTTTGTCCGTGAGATTCGAGAGAGCGGCGATCGTTCTCGTGGGAGACGAGTCGATCGAGCTATTATAATAATATACCCCGTCGAGGACTCTCACGAGCTCAAAGCGGTGCTTTACTCCGCCGAACGATCGCGCGACCGAGAGTATATCCTCGTCCGAGACTATCCCCTGAACGGCAGCGGACGCCGCCATATAGTTTTCGCAGTTGTGGAGTCCGGGGATCAGGATGTCCTGTCTCTTCATTATGACGCGGCGGACGCCGGTCTTCTTCTCGAAGAATACGACGTCGTCGCCGTCGAGGGTGATCAGGCTGTCCTTTTCTTCAATATCGTCGGGAGAGATCGGATTTTTTGAGAAATACGTGACGGGGCACGCGCACCTCTTTCCGAGCTCCCTTGTTATCTCACATCCGAAGTTGAGTACCGCGCGGCGGACTCCTTTGAGGATATTCGCTTTCGCGTCGATATATTCCTGCATACCTGTATGCCAGTTGAGGTGATTCGGGGTGATATTCGTTATGACCGCGACTTCAACGGGAGACGAGACCGTCATGAGCTGAAAGCTCGAGAGCTCGCAGGATACGTAAGAGGAGTCGTTCATGGCGCAGATCCTGTCGAGCAGGGGGAAACCGATATTGCCGCCGAGGTAGGCGTTCTCATCTCCGACGGCGCGCTTCAGCATCTCGTATATGACCGTCGTCGTTGTGCTCTTTCCGTCGCTTCCCGTTACCCCTATCAGATGGGCGGGGCAAAGCTCTGTAAAAAGGTCCATTTCCGCCGTCAGGACGGAGCCGCTCTTCACGGCGTTCACTATCCCATCGGTATCCGGTCTGAAGCCGGGAGAACGGAAGACGAAGTCCGCGTCTATCCCGTCGAGGTAGCCCTCTCCCGTGATGAATTCTGCTCCGACCGAGTCGAATTCCGCGACGGTCTCGGGCTTCATTTCGTCCCTGCTCTTTTTGTCTCTTATCTCGATTTTCGCGCCGAACGAAGAGAGGAATCTTGCCAGCGGAGCGTTGGAAACTCCCGCTCCGAGCAGTACCGCCCTCTTTCCTTCAAACCGCGCTTTAAGTATTTCCGTAACGTCTTTCATTTTTCCTCCGACAAATATCGACATCGTATAGTCTATTATATCCGACCCGGCGCGAATATGCAACAGAAAAATGCGAATTCCTGAAAGAGGCGGCGCCGTCATTTTTATTGTTTCTTTTAATATTCCCGATATGTATTTACAAATATAAAAAAATTTGGTATAATAATGATGTATATCCTCTCGAGGTGGTGTTTATGAACAACGACGTAAAAGACCCTTCCTCCGGAAACGATCCGAAATCAAAGGCGCTGCTTTTATTCGCCATGATCGCGGTGGTCGCAGCTTTCACGGCGTTCTCCGCGAACGCGGCGATGTATTTCCCGATGATCGTCAGCGCCGCCGCGATCGCGTTTACGGCAGACGTTCTGAAGAGCCCTCTGTTTGTGCTCGTCGCCGCCGTCGCGGCGTTCGGGACTTCGTATCTCGTAGCGAGAGACCTGTCGGTCGCCGTTCAGAACGCGCTGACCCCTCTGATAATCGGCACTTTCTGCGTACTGTGCAGGAGAAAAAAGCTCGGCCTCTACAAATCGTCCCTGGTCCTCGGCGGCGCGGTGTTCGCGCTCTCGGCGTCTTTTCTGGCAATATATATTTTACGAGTCTACGGAAGCCTGATCGACGGCGCAAAGACCGCATTTTCCGGCGTTTATGAAAACACGGTCGCCCAGATAAAGAACTATCTTTCGGCCGCGGGAGAGGCGGGCGTTACGGTTGCGGAAAACGAGATAAGAGAGCTCACGTCCCTGACGGCGACCCTTCTTCCCGGTCTCGCCGCAGCCGCTCTCCAGCTGTCCGGCGTCGCGGTATATCTGATAACGAAGCTCTATTACAGACTGTTCGGGCAGAAGACGGCGGGAGTAAAAGGAGAGTACGGGATACCGGAAAGCGCCGTGATATTCTTCGCTTTTTCGGTCCTTCTGTCTCTGGTCTTCTCGCTCTTCAAGGGCCTGAAGGTCGCTCATCTCACGGCGTTAAACCTCTGTATCACGCTCGCGGTGCCGACGCTCCTTGACGGAGGAAGGCGCATCGTGTCGAGATTCAGAAATCCCCCCAAAGCCGCTCTTCCGGACGGAACTGTAGTATCAAGGCCTCCTATCTTCCTGATCGCGCTGCTGGCGTTGTCGCTTTTTTTAAGCGTCGTCGGTCCGATCGTTATACTCGCCGTCTATTCGGTGACGGGAACGGTCAGGGATATTGCCGCAAGGTCGTCTGAAAAGAAAGAAGATTGAATTCCGATCCTGCCTGAGAAAGGTGGTAGAAGATTGAACAATAAAGAAAATCAAAGAAAAGTCGCGCTCGGCTTTTCGACCCTGATGATCTCCGCCGTCTCCGCTGTCGCGGTGCTGGCGGTCTACATGCTGCTCGTTTCGTTCACCTCGCTCCCGAAGCTGAAAACGGGAGTCGCGGCGATCCTGGTCTACGCGGTCGGGATGATAGTTTTCGCTTTCATCTCGAAGCCGAAGATAGACCTCGAGACGAAAGAATCGGAGCTTCATCCTCTCCTCGGCGAGATCATGCTCTCGTCGATGGCGAAGATACAGACTCCCGCATTCATAACGGACGTTGAGAGCGGAAGGATAATATGGTACAACGGCGCCGCGTCGGACGCTCTTTCGGCGTCCGGCAAGCTGAAGGGCGCGGCGGTTGACGACGTTCTCGAATCTGACGGCGAAGACGACGCGGGCTTCTCCCGGGCAAGGTGCGGAGAGGAGATATTCTCCGTTAAGCGCTCGGATATCGAAGCGGGAGAAAAGAAGTATACCCTCTATTCCCTGATAAACGTAACGGAACTCGAAGAGTCGAAAAACATCATCGAGTCGAGAGACCTGATCGTCGCATACGTCATGGTCGACAATCTGGACGAACTGCTCCGTCACGAGCAGGAGGAATACAGAGTCGCAGCGGCGGGAACGGAGGCGATACTCCGCTCGTGGGCGACCGAGGCCGAAGGCATACTCAAGGAATATCAGTCCGACAGATATATCTTCCTGTTCGAGGCTGAGAAATTCGATTCGTTCGCGGAAAAGAAATTCGATATCCTCGATAAGATCAGGGAAGTAAGAGTCGGCACGGGCAGCATACCGATCACAGTATCGATCGGCGTGGGCAATGTGGACGGGTCGTTTTCCGACAAGGAAAAAGCCGCTCAGACGGCGCTCGAGATGGCGCTTCAGCGCGGCGGCGACCAGGTAGTCGTCAAAAACCGCGACGGCTCCCAGAGCATCTACGGGGGCAAAACCAAGACCATTCAGAAAAAAGCGAAGGTGCGCGCAAGGATCATAGCGAACGAGCTGTTGATGCATATTTCCGAAGCGTCGAACGTTATCGTTATGGCTCACAAGCGTCCCGACTTCGACGCGATAGGCTCCTGCCTCGGCATCGCAAGGCTCGCCATGTTCTGCGGCGTCCCCGTAAATATCGTGACGGACTTCTCGTTCGGAGGCATCGAGAAATGCCTTGAGAGGATCCGAAAAGAGCCTGAGTACAGAGGAGTCCTCGTAGACCGCGAAGAGGCGATGGACCTCGTCTCTCCGGACACTCTTCTTATAATAACCGACGTCAACAATTACAAGGTCTTTGAAGAGCCGCATCTCGCCGAGAGCTGCAGCAAGATCATAATCATCGACCACCACAGAAAGACCGCGGAATTCCCGAAGGAGCCGCTGATCTCCTATATCGAGCCTTCGGCGTCGGCGGCGTGCGAGCTCGTCTGCGAGATGCTCGAGCTGGTCCTTCCGGAAGAGCTTCTTCTCAAGACCGAAGCCGACATCATGTTCGCCGGCATTCTTCTCGACACGAACCAGTTCAGGAAAAACACCGGAACGAGAACGTTCAGCACCGCGCTCTATCTGCGCGACCGCGGAGCGGATATCTCGGCGGTTCAGGAATTCTTCAAGACGTCGCTCGACGACTACGAGAGAGAGAACAAATTCAGATCGAACGTCACCGTCTACAGAGACGTCACCGCGATCTCAGTCGCAAAAGGCGTCGGCGACAGCGACGACACGATACCGGCGTCCCGCGCCGCGGACAAGCTGCTTGAGCTCGACGGCATCAAAGCCTCGTTCGTGCTCATACAGATAGGAGACGCGATCCATATATCCGCGAGAAGCGTCGGAACGATCAACGTTCAGCTCATTCTCGAACAGCTTCAGGGCGGCGGTCACTTCGACGCCGCGGGCGCGCAGATCAAAGGCGCCACGACGGATGAGGTCGTGAAGCTTCTGAAGGAAGCGATAGACAGATACCTCGACGAAAATGCCGTCGAACAAAAATAGATCACGGAGGATCACAAAATGAAAGTAGTATTATTGAAAGACGTTAAGAGCCAGGGCAAGAAGGACGATCTCATAACCGTATCGGATGGATACGCAAGGAACTATCTCATCCCCCGCGGACTCGCGGTAGAAGCGGACGCGAAGGCTCTGAACGACATAAAGAACCGCGAGGCGGCAAAAAAGCACAAAATAGAGACGGAAATTGCCGCGGCGAACGAAGTCAAGGCGAAACTGGAAGCCGTCGTCGTAAAAATACGCGGAAAAGCGGGAGCAGACGGTAAGCTCTTCGGGTCCGTAACCTCCGCCGACATCGCGGAAGAACTCCTCCGCCAGCACGGGATCGAGGTCGACAAGAAGAAGATCGTGCTCGATCAGCCGGTCAAAGCTTTCGGGACCTATGCGTTCAACGTAAAGCTCTATCCCGAGATCGTCGGATCGATCAACGTAGTTGTTTCGGACTGACCCTAAAAATAACCTTATCAGGGGAATAAAATGAACGACAATCTCTCAAGGCGCGTACCGTTTTCTCTCGAAGCGGAGCAATCGGTACTCGGCGCGATTCTGATAAAGCCGGACTGCATGGACCGCCTGATCGGTATCATCAGTTCGACGGATTTCTATCTGACGGAGCATCAGCAGATCTTCTCCACGATGCAGGGAATGTATCTGAAGAGCAGAAATATCGATATCGTCACCCTCCTCGACGAGCTCGTCAAAGACGGCGTGTACGACGAGGCGGGCGGCAAGGAATACGTCGGGCTGATCTCCGAGATCGTCCCGACCGCTTCGAACGTCATCGACTATGCGAGGATCGTCAGGGACAAAAGCATCCTCCGCACTCTGATAGACGCGTGCGAAAAGACGGCGGAGGAGGCATACGCCGAGGAAAAAGACGCGAAGAGCCTTCTCGAAGTCGCGGAACAGAGGATCTACTCTATAGCGGACAAGTCGACTAGCCGCGAATTCGTACATATAAAAGACGCTCTGATGCTCTCTTTCAACAGACTGAAGGAGCTTGAGACCAACCGCGCGGAAGCGATCGGTATGCAGACCGGATTCTCCGGACTCGACCGTGTGCTCGTCGGCATGGGCAAGGGAGACCTCATTATCGTCGGCGCGCGCCCCGGTATGGGCAAAACGTCGCTGACGCTGAATATCGCCGCGAACACGGCGCTCAGAACCGACAAAGCGGTGTGCATCTTCTCTCTCGAAATGACTACGGAACAGCTCGCGACGAGGCTCCTCTCGAGCGAAGCTCTCGTCGATTCGTTCAAGCTCCGTTCGGGAACGGTCAGCGAAGACGACTGGGATAAGCTCGGTCACGCGTCCGCAAAGCTCGCGGGATGCAACATACTTATAAACGACACCCCCGGCATGACGGTCTCCGGAATGAAGTCTCAGCTTCGCAGAGTCAAGAACCTCGGTCTCGTGGTCATCGACTATCTCGGACTTATGCAGAGCGAGGAAAAAACGGAAAACCGCGCGGTCGAGGTCGGCAAGATCACGACTAAGCTCAAAGAGATGGCGAAGGAATTCGGAGTTCCGATCATCACCTGCGCCCAGCTCAACCGCGAATCGGAAAAGCAGAAGAGCTCGGAGAGCCGCCGTCCTTCCCTTTCAAACCTCAGGGATTCGGGATCGATCGAGCAGGACGCCGACGTCGTTCTGTTCATCTACCGCCCGGGCGAGTACGAAAAGGACAACCCCGAGAAGCAGACTCAGGCGGAGATCATAATCGCAAAGAACCGTCACGGCTCCCAGGGAACGGTCAAGATGAACTGGCTCGGTCAGTTCACGAAATTCATAACGCTCGAGGAAGACAGACTCGAAGCTCCGTAATGATCGCAAAACAAGAAGATCCCGAAGGATTTCTCCTTCGGGATCGTTTTTATTTGAGGGAAGTGTCAGTTGGAAGTGCTGCGCTCGATGGGCTTAACTTTCTTGAGAGCTTCTTCGTCGAACTTGACGATGGACGGATTCTCTTCGTCGTCGTTGACTTTGTGAGCAGCCTTGAATTCGTCTGTGAGCTTTTCGAAGTCTTCGCTCTGTTTAGCGGAGATAACGGAAGTCTTCCAGCCCTCGTCGCCTTCGCCCGCGTAATAAACGAGGTAAGTTGCGGCCGCGCTGTCGGAGTGGACTATACCGACCTCGCCTTCCGTACGGTTCTCGTCGAACAGCCATTCGGAAATGTCGCCCGCTGTGCTCTTCGTATATTCGTTTACATGGCTGTGAGAACCTTCGGCGTATTTTTCGCTGAGCTCTTCGAAAGCTTCCTCGTTCTTTTCGCCCTTGTTCCACTCGGCCATGATCTCTTCCGCCTTCGCGCTCGAATCGCCGTCGTAGTCGCTGTCGGAAAGGGAGAGGACTGCCGCGCTTCTTACGTGATCTTCGTCACGGTATGCGGTAGCGGCGATCATATATACGGTATACGTTCCCGCGTCTTTATCGCCCGTAACGTACGTAGATCCGACCTGAGTGTCTTCCGCGAACGCCCATGCCTGCGCTTCTTCGCCGGTGATGGAGCTCTTGAGCTGTTTTGTCTTGAGAAGACCTTCGACCTGAGTTTCGACCTGAGATGCGATCGCGTCTGCGTCCGTCTCTTCGTCGTCCGCGGCGTCTTTCTCGGCTTCCTTCGTGAGGTAATCGGTCATGAACGCCTTGAACTCTTCAACCGTCGTCGTCGCCGCGAGAGCGTCTGCATTTACTTCTGCCTCGTCTGCGCCGTCGGTCGTCGTGTCTGTCGCGTCGGGGTTCTCATCGTCGGTCGTATCGGCGTCGTCCGTCGTGTCGTCTGTGATGTCAGCGTCCGTGTCCGCCGTGGTGTCGGCAGCTTCGGTCGTGTCGGCAGCTTCGGTAGTAGCTGCAGCGTCGTCTGTCTCGGCGTCCGCGGCGTCGTCCGTACCTTCAGCGTCCGCGGGCTTCGTGAACGTGTAGGTCAGATAATCGACGTAGGTGTAATCGTCCTTGTGCTCAGCGTAATAAGCTTCACAGTCTTCGTCCGTGAATTCCATCTCGTCCGTGACCGCTTCCTGATATTTGGAAGCGAGCTGATTCAGCTCAAGGCACTCTCTGACGACGGATTCGTTTACGGCGTCGCCGAACGTAGCTTCAAGGAACTTATCGAACGTCATGAGGCTCGTGCTGCTGTTGCTGCCGTAAGAAGCCTTAGCTTCCTTGTAGCTGTCGATCGTAGCGTCTATCGCCTCGTAGTCTTCTTTATCGAGCTCTACGCCCTTTTCTTTAGCCATCTCACAGAGCGTAAGCACCTGCTCGGCCTGGCTCTTCGCGTACGACATAATGAACTCGTAGTTCTGACCGCGGTTGTTAACGTCGTTTATAAAGTTGTTCAGGTTGTCCTGATCCTGGCTGTAGGAGCTTGCGAAGTTGTTATAGAGCGTATTGAAGTAATACGTCATCATAGCCTGGGATACTTCGTAATTCTCCGTGGAAGCGACGACCGTGCTTCTTTCCTTCGCGCCGCTGTTTGCGACCTTGTTGTAAATGACAAGCGCCGCGAGAGCTACGAGTACTGCGAGTATACAAATAAATATCGTTTTGTTGAGCCTTGACTTTTTCAGCTCTTCCTTCTTAGCGGCAAGCTTTCTTTCCTGCTTTTGAACTTTGCGTTCGTCCTGAATGGAGTTTGGATTTTTTGCCATGTCCTGTAATTCTGCCTTTCTATGTTTTCAAATTGATAAACAGTTCGACCCGGCCGCGCCGCGCGAAAAATCCAGCGGACGCAGACCTTTGATTTTACAATTATATCACATTCATTTTAAAATATCTACCCCTTTTTATATTTTTTTGCGCATACTTTATTAAAATAATATATAACTCTTTATGCAAAGAGCCGTATTTGTCCCGCCCTCCGTTATTCTTTTAAATTTGCTATTGACAAGACAAATTTTTTGTGCTATTATATTTAGGCTAAAAGATGCGCCCTTAGCTCAGTGGATAGAGTGCCCGGCTACGAACCGGTAGGCCACAGGTTCGAATCCTGTAGGGCGCGCCAGAAAAAACCTC
>CADBTH010000030.1 GCA_902797495.1 uncultured Ruminococcus sp. | reverse complement strand
CCCGGAAAGTTTCAGTCGGTGATCGAAAAGCTCGTCGAGTTCTTCTCCGATATGGCGGGGAAGAATTCTCCGCACAAGACGGGATTCGTCGGCGCGTATATATTCAGCGCCGGAGTGTACGTCTTTTTCGGGACTCTCTTCGAGCTGTTCGGTGTACAGGCGGTGACGACGCGCGGTGAATCGGTATCGCTTCCCGCCCCGTTATCGGATATAAACGGAGCGATAGCGATGGGATTCCTCTCATACTCCGTCATACTCGGAGCCGGACTGTTTACAAGAGGGATAAAAGGTTTCCTCGGCGTTCTGAAGGACTTTTCTCTCCCGATATCGATGAGCTTCCGCCTGTTCGGCGCGCTCCTCTCGGGACTGCTCGTGACCGAGCTCGTGTACTATTACACGTCGCTCAGTTTCGTCCTTCCCGTCGTCGTCGGAGTCATGTTCACGCTGCTCCACGCGCTCATCCAGGCGTACGTGCTGACGACTCTCGTCTCGATCTTCTACGGCGAGGCGGTAGAACCAAAACCCAAGAAAATCAAAGAAAAGAAGGTAAAATCGAAATGAAAAAAATTGCTCTTATCCTGGCGTTTGCTTTTATTATGACGATGGTAGTCGGCTCTCTCACGACCGTGTTCGCGGAAGACGGCGAAGAGGAGGTCGTGCTTTACTCCGCTGAAGAGACCGAAGAAACGGAGCAAGAAAAAGAAGACGGTGCGAAGAGCACAAAAGCGATAGCGGCGGCGATAGTTGTCGCGGTCGCGGCGGCCGCCGGCGCGATCGGAATGGCGATCGCCATCTCGAAGAGCGCGGAGGGAATGTCCCGTCAGCCCGAGGCCGCGGGCAAGATCAACTCCGCGATGATGCTCGGACTCGTATTCATCGAGACGGCGATAATCTACGCCCTCATCGTTGCGATCCTTATAATCTTCGTCCTTTAAAATCAATCTGCAGATCAAGGAGGGGCAACTGTTATGAATGCTCCGCTCAATATAGATATAACTCAGATCCTTCTGCATATGCTGAACTTCGTCATCCTTGCCGGGGCTCTTTCCCTGATCCTTTATAAGCCGGTCAAAAAGTTCCTCGACGAGAGGCGCGCTTACTACGAAAAGCTCGAGCGCGACAACGAAGAGGCGGCGAAAAAGTGCGAAGAGCTGAAAAACGAATACGAAGAGAAGCTGAGGGACGCGGACGAGGCGCTTCTTGAAAAGCAGCGCGAGGCTGAACGCGAAATGGCGCAGAACGCAGGCCGCTACGTCGAGAATGCGAAGAAGCAGGCGGAAGCTATCGTCAAGGCCGCCGAGGAAGAGGCTGAGGCGAGAAAAGAGCACATCCTCGAGTCCGCACAGACGGAGATCGGCGAGCTCGTCATCTCCGCGACTCAGAAGCTCGTAAACGGAAAGGCTGACCCCGAGACGGATTCCGCGCTCTACGACGAGTTCATCAGAACGGCAAACGAGACTCTGTCCGGCGAGGGAGGACGAAATGAGTGAGGTCATAAATTCGTTCGACTCCGCCGAAGTCGAGGAGAGGGCGCCGCTGAGAGTAGAGATACGGTGCGTGACCCCTCCCACGGAGGAGCAGCTCTCGAAGATACGCGACTTCATGTCGCGCAAATACAACGACGATGACGTTGAGTTCTCGATAGTGAAAGATCCGTCCGTTATAGGAGGATTCAAGATATTCGTCGGAGACGACAACTACGACTGGAGCGCGCTCGGCAGGATCAGACAGCTGAGAAAATCGTTCCAGGCTCTGCGCCGCGAGGACGACCACGACAAGATAATCTCCCTGCTCAGGGAGGACATCGCGGAGTTCAAACTCGACGCAGGGTATCAGCAGGTTGGCTTCGTCACGTCCGTCGGGGACGGCATCGTTCTTATCACCGGGCTCGCGGACGTCGAGTTCGGCGAGATCGTTCTCTTTGAGAGCGGGATTAAAGGAATGGTACAGGACGTCCTGTCGGGCGGAGAGACGGGGATAGTTCTCTTCGGCGACGAGAGCGAGATATCCGAGGGGATGAAGGTAGTCAGAACGAGAAGAAACGCCGGCATCCCGATCTCGAACAAGATACTCGGAAGAATGATCGACCCGCTCGGAAATCCTCTCGACGGAAAAGGGGAGATCGGAGCCAAGGAGTATTTTCCGATAGAGCGACCCGCTCCCGGTATCATAGACCGCAGTCCGGTATCCGATCCGCTCGAGACGGGTATTCTGACGATAGACTCCATGTTCCCGATAGGCAGGGGACAGAGAGAGCTTATAATCGGCGACAGACAGACGGGTAAAACGACGATCGCCGTCGACACGATCCTGAACCAGAAGGGTAAGGACGTAGTCTGCGTATACGTGTCGATCGGCCAGAAAGCGGGAACGGTCGCCAAAGTTGCCGACACGCTCAAAAAGCACGGCGCTGACGAGTACACGGTCATAGTATCCTCGACCGCGAGCGACCCCGCTTCAATGCAGTACATCGCGCCTTACGCCGGGTGCGCCGTCGCGGAGTATTTCATGTACCGCGGCCGCGACACTCTTATAGTTTACGACGACCTTTCTCACCACGCCGTGGCGTACAGAACTCTCAGCCTTCTTCTCGAACGTTCTCCCGGCAGGGAAGCGTACCCCGGAGACGTTTTCTATCTCCATTCGAGACTGCTCGAGCGTTCCGCGAAGCTTTCTCCGAAAAACGGAGGAGGCAGTATGACGGCGCTTCCGATAGTGGAGACCCAGGCGGGGGACGTTTCGGCGTACATCCCGACTAATATCATATCGATAACGGACGGTCAGATCTTCCTTGAGAACGAACTCTTTTTCTCGGGCCAGCGACCCGCGGTGAACGTCGGCTTGTCGGTGTCCCGCGTGGGCGGCGCGGCGCAGACGGACGTCATGAAAAAATCCGTCGGCACGGTCAGACTCGACCTCGCGCAGTACCGTGAAATGAAGGTATTCACTCAGTTCGGAGGAGACCTTGACTCCGGTACCGCAAGACAACTCCGACACGGAGAGGCGCTGATGATGCTGCTCAGGCAGGGCAAGCAGAGCCCGATGAGCCTTCACGAGCAGGTCATAACGCTCGTCGCCGCAGATCGCGGAGTCTTCACGGACGTTCCGGTCAAGGAGATAAAGAGTTATCAGGCGGCGCTTCTCGCTTTCTTCGACAGAGAGAGACCGGCGCTCTGCCTGAAAATAGACCACGAAAAGAGATTCTCCGAGGACCTGAAGGAAGAGATCGTCGACGCTTGCGAGCGTTTCAAAGAAAAACAGGAGTCCTGACGCGCGTATATTATTTTTGAAAAGGAGGAGATATCATGCCTGACGGCGCCGAAATAAAGGCGAGGATAGAGAGCGTAGCCGAGACCAAAAAAGTCACGGACGCGATGTATATGATCTCCTCCGTAAAGATGAGAAAGGCGAAACGCGAGGTCGAGAAAACGACTCCGTACTTCAAAGCTCTCAAAGAGGAGATCGGAGAGCTCTTTCTCCATATACCCGAAACTTCGAACAGATATTTCAAAGTCCCCGATCCCAAGGCGGGAGAGCATATCAGACACGGCATTCTGCTCGTCACGTCCGACAAGGGACTTGTCGGCTCGTACAATCGCACGGCGATATCTGTTTGCGAGAACTATATTTCCCATCATCCCGAAACGGTGATATTCATAGTAGGGGAATACGGACGGCAGTATTTTAGATCGTGCGGCATCCCGTACGTCGAGGACTTCAGATATTCCGCCGCTCTTCCGACGGTCTGGAAAGCGCACAAGATGTGCGCCGACATCCTCGATTATTTTCACGACGGAAGAGTCGACGAAATCAACATCATTTATACGGATTATATCAACGGACGGCCGAGCGAGTGCAAGAGAAACGTTCTGCTTCCCCTGACGCGAAGCCGTTTTGCGGTCGAGAAAAACGGAGAGATCCCGGAAAAGCAGTTCTATCCGGATCCGGACACGGTGCTTGCGGGTATTATTCCGAGCTATCTCACCGGGTTCATCTACAGCTCGCTCGTCGACAGCTACTGCAGCGAACAGCAGGCGAGGATGACGGCTATGAGCGCGGCGAGTACGAACGCAGACGATATGCTGAAGGAATTGAGGCTCCGGTACAACAGTATCAGGCAGGCGGCTATCACGAGAGAGATGACGGAGATCGCCGCCGGCGCGCGAGCTCTGAAGCACAAGAAAAAGACTGAAAACAGGACGGAGGGCGGTACATTTGGCAAGTGATAACGTAAAGATCGGCAAGATCATTCAGATAACGGGCTCCGTCGTCGACGTATCGTTCAAAAAAGGCGAGATACCGAAGATCAGGGAAATGCTCACCGTCGAAGCGAAGGGCTCTTTCCGTGTAATGGAGGTCGCCTCGCACCTCGGAGGAGGAGCGGTCCGCTGCATCATGCTCGACCCGAGCGAAGGGCTTTGCCGCGGGCTCTCTGTCACTTCGACGGGAGAAACGATCACCGTACCCGCGGGGGAGAACGTTCTCGGAAGACTCTTCAACGTCCTGGGAGAGACGATCGACGGCGGCGAGGAGCTGCCTCCCGAAACTCCGCGCATATCGATCTACAGAGACCCTCCGAAGTATACGGACAGGCAGAATACGGAGGAGATACTCGAGACGGGCATCAAGGTCATCGACCTGCTCGCGCCGTACGCTAAGGGCGGAAAGATCGGGCTATTCGGAGGAGCGGGAGTCGGTAAGACCGTGCTTATCCAGGAGCTCATCCACAACATAGCGACGGAGCACGGAGGGTATTCCGTGTTCACGGGCGTCGGAGAGAGAAGCCGCGAGGGAAGCGATCTCTGGAACGAGATGACAGAGAGCGGAGTGATTAAGAACACCGCCCTCGTCTTCGGACAGATGAACGAGACTCCCGGAGTCAGGATGCGCGTCGCGCTCTCCGGACTTTCCATGGCGGAGTATTTCCGCGACGAATACAGAAAAGACGTACTTCTTTTCATAGACAATATATACAGATTCATTCAGGCGGGAAGCGAAGTTTCGACTCTTCTCGGTCATATGCCGTCGGCGGTCGGATATCAGCCGACGCTCGCCAACGAGCTCGGTCAGGTCGAAGAGCGCATAGCCTCGACGAAGAAAGGATCGGTAACGTCCGTGCAGGCGATCTACGTCCCTGCGGACGACCTGACGGATCCCGCTCCCGCGACGACCTTCACCCATCTCGACGCCACGACCGTCCTTTCGAGAAAGATCGCGGAGCTTGGTATATATCCCGCGGTCGATCCGCTCGATTCTTCGTCGCGCGTCCTCGAACCCGACGTCGTCGGCGAGCGCCACTACAACGCCGCGAGAAGGACTCAGGAGATCCTCGAACACTACAAGGAGCTTCAGGACATTATCGCCATCCTCGGAATGGACGAGTTGTCCGAGGAGGACAGAAATATAGTTTACAGAGCCAGAAAAATACAGAGATTCCTGTCTCAGCCGTTCAGCGTAGCGGAGAAGTTCACCGGAGTGAAGGGCGTATTCGTACCTCTCGAAAAGACGGTCGAGGCTTTTGAAGCCATCATCGGCGGCGAGACGGACGATTATCCCGAAGCCGCGTTCTTCAACGTGGGAGATATAGACGGCGTCGCCGCGAAGGCAAAGGAGATGCGATGAAGGTTTTTAAACTCGAAGTGTTGTCTCCGGACAGAGCTTTTTATATAGGCGACTGCGCGTCTCTCACTTTTCCCGTCGAAGACGGACTGTACGGAGTCATGGCGGATCACTCGCCCCTTACCGCGGCGATAATCCCGGGAGAGATCACGATAACGAAACCCGACGGCGAGCGAGTCGTCGCCGCCGTCTCTCACGGTATGGTCGACGTGGACAGGTCGGGCGTGAGACTCCTTTGCGATTCCGTTCTCAGACCGGACGAGATCGACGAGGAAGTGGAAAGGCGTGAAGCCGAGATCGCCGCGGAGGATATGAAGGGCAAGCAGAGCTATAAAGACTATATGCTCTCTCAGGTCATTTTCGCGCGGGCGATGAACAATCTGCGGGTCAAAAAGCACGACGCCGCAATGATCAACAATCATTGATAACGAGGTAAGAGTATGAAAATCGCAGTAGTGTATTATTCCATGAGCAAGAACACAGAGTTCGCGGCGCAGGAGATCGCGGTAGTGACGGACGCCGACCTTATCCCGATAGTTCCGAAAAAAGCTTATCCCTCAAAGGGCGTAAAAAAGTTCATATGGGGAGGCAAGAGCGCCGTTATGAAAGAAGAACCGGAGCTGGATCCGTACGAATTCGACGCGGATAAATACGACGCGGTCGTGCTCGGATGTCCCATATGGGCGTCTTTCCCCGCGCCTCCGATCAGAACTTTTATAAAGGAGAACAGAGAAGCCCTCGCCGGTAAAAACGTCTCTGCGTTCCTCTGCTGCAGCGGAGGAGGAGCGGCGAGAGCGCTCGCAAAACTGCGCGGCGCCGTCGGAGTTACGTCTTTCGCTTCCGAGATGATCCTCATCGATCCGAAGGACAAACCGTCGTCGGACAAAGTCAGACAGATACACGATTTCGCAGAACAGCTTATAAAATAAACCGAAAAGATCTACGGGAGCCACTATGATAGTAAACAAAAACGGAGAAAACTACAGAGTCGGCGGCGCGACGTATTCCGCGTCGGTTTCCCCCGACTCGATCGAGATCATTCTCGGAGGGGAGAGCGCCGCAAAACTGTCGCCGTTCTCCGCCGTGAACGTCTTCGGGGACGGCGAGGTCAAGGACGTTCCCCGCGCCGCATCTTTTGAAGTTTCAAAAGAAGGGAAGAACACAGTTTTCAGATGGCTTGCGTCATCCTCCGCATGGGAGAAGACCGAGTACGTCCTGAAGGCGACGGAACTGCACCTCGAGTATTACGTGAAAGTATACGGAGAGGGAGCGGTCGATTCGGTCGAGTATTTCTGCGGCGACCCGACGTCCGAATCTCGCGGCAGCGGTTACGAGTTCGACCGGGGATTCACCCCGATCCCGACAGTCGACGGCTCGGCTCAGTGCGAGTTCTCCGCACAGAAGTCCTTCGACGAATTCTCGTTTCTGACGATACCTCCGCTCTTCACGTATATCTTCGACGTGGAGGGGGCGAAGGACAAGCTGACGTTCGCTCTTGCGGCGCGCCGCGGAGAGCACAACTTCACGAAATTCACGTACAACACCGCTTCGAACGGAGTCCTTCGCAGATTCTGGTTTGCGACGGATCAGTGCGCCCACACCAAGGTCGCGGGAGAATGGCAAACGCCGTCTATACTGATCTACGGAGCGCCGTCGCGCATTGAAGCGATGAAGTATTATTCCGACAGATACTTCGCGTCAGGCGTCGCCGACGTGAGACCCGCCGCGCGCAAGCCCCGCTTCTGGTACGGACCGATCGCCTGCGGCTGGACCGAGCAGGCGGCATATCCCGCAGCAAACGGGCTCGCCATCTCTCAGCCCGAGGCGGCGCGTCAGGAGACTTACGACAACTTCAACCGCGAGCTCGACAGACGGGACCTCCACCCGACCCTGATGATAATCGACGACAAGTGGCAGACCGCTTACGGCGACCCTTACGCCGACGGGGCGAAGTGGCATGATCTGCGCGGCTGGATCGACAGGAACCGCGCGGAGAACGGACGCCATACGATGCTCTGGTACAAGCTGTGGGACTCCGAGGGACTGCCGGACGATGAGTGCATGGAGAGCGAATCTCAGTACAACAAGAGGTGCGCCGACCCCACGAATCCCAAGTACCGCGAGAGACTGAAGAAGATCATGCACCGTCTGCTTTCCTCCGACGAGGGTTGTTATAACGCCGACGGGCTGAAGCTCGACTTCGCCTTTTTCCAGCCGGTCGGCAGGAGTGCGGTCTCGTATTCCGGTAAATACGGAGTCGAGCTTTTCCTCGAGTATATCAAGACCGTGTATGCCTTTGCGAAAGAGGAAAAACCGGACTGCGTGATATCCGCATCTCCCTGCCATCCGCTTTTTGCGGCGTACGTCGATCACGCTCGCCTTCACGACTATCATCCCGACCTGCGCAGAAGCTATGAGGAGTTCTCGTTCAGACGGGATATTTACCGCATCGCGCTCCCGTGGTCGCTTGTCGATACGGACGGAGCGGGATACAGAACGCGCCGCGATACTGTCAGGTACCTCGTCAATTCGTATCGCCTCGGTATCCCCGATCTTTACTGCATCACAGACCTCTTCGGACTCCATATCACCGACGAAGACTGGGATTCTGTCTCGAACGTGTGGAAAGAATACGGAGAGTGGGCCGACAGGATCTCCGAGGTCAGATAATAAGCGGTTTTTTGCGCCGTCGCGCCATGCGGCGGCGCTCTTTTCAT
>CADBTH010000029.1 GCA_902797495.1 uncultured Ruminococcus sp. | reverse complement strand
TCCGTCAGCTTCAGTCCGTTTACGAAGTCGAGAGCCTTTTCTATGCCCATATCGCAGAATTCCGCGATATTCTTATCTCCCACCGTCACGCACGACGCCTCGCGGTTGAGCCTCGTCCCGTGACACTCGGGACAGGGCAGCTCCTCGAAGAACTGAGTGTAGTATTCGCTGTCGTAGAACACGCTGTTCGTGTTCATTCTGTTCGTTATTATCGGGATGACTCCCTCGAATTTGACCGTCTGCTCCCTGACGTAGCCGTCGAAGCCGCGCTTCACGTTGTACTGCCTCTCGCCCGTTCCGTAGAGGAGCGCGTGAAGCGCGCTCTCGGAGAACGTCTCTATCGGCTGATCCATCCTGAAGCCGGCGTACTCTCCCACCGCCTCGAAAACGGGACCCGACCAGGACTCCGGCCCGAGGGATTTGAATCCGTTGACGGCGATCGCGCCTTCAAGAAGCGACTTCGATCTGTCGGGGATGATGCGGGAGACGGAGATGCGCTGAGTGACGCCGATGCCGGCGCATTTAGGGCACGCGCCGAACGGATTGTTGAACGAAAACATCCTCGGCTCGAGCTCTCCGATGCTTATCCCGTGCTCCTCGCACGCATAGCTCGTCGAAAACCGTATGTCCTCGCCTTCCCCTTCCCGCGGGGACGTCGCGACGACGAGCGAGCCCTCGGACTCCCTGATTGCCGTCTCCACAGAGTCGGTGAGGCGGCTTTCTATTCCGTCCTTCATGACGAGACGGTCGATGACGATCTCAATGTTGTGCTTGTTGTTCTTCTCAATCTCGATCAGCTCCGAGAGGTCGTAGATTATACCGTCGACCCGGACTCTCGAGTAGCCGCTCCTCTTCGCCTTCTCGAAGACCTTTTCGTGACGGCCCTTTTTTCCGCGCACGACCGGAGCGAGCACCATGAAGCGTTCGCCCTCGGGGAGGGTCATTATCCTGTCTATTATCTGATCCGTCGTCTGCTGTCTGATCTCCTTGCCGCAGATCGGACAGTGCGGAACGCCGATCCTCGCGTAGAGAAGACGAAGGTAGTCGTATATCTCCGTGACCGTTCCGACGGTGGAACGCGGATTCTTCGAGGTCGTCTTCTGGTCGATCGAGATCGCCGGCGACAGACCCTCTATCGAATCGAGGTCGGGCTTGTCCAGCTGACCGAGAAACTGTCTCGCGTAGGACGACAGGCTCTCGACGAATCTGCGGTGTCCCTCGGCGTAGAGCGTGTCGAACGCAAGGGAACTCTTGCCGGAGCCCGAAAGCCCCGTCAGAACGACGAACTTGTCGCGCGGGATATCCACGTCTATGTTTTTGAGGTTGTTGACTCTTGCGCCTCTGATCTTTACAAATTTGGGCATATTTTCTCCTCCGTTGGGGGTCTTTCTGCATCTTTTAATTTTACCAAAAGAGCGGCGGGATGTCAACCGGTTTCAATAAATTGAGTATATCCTCCCGCGCGTTTTCCCGCCCGCGCGCGGCGGACAAAGTTGGCGCCATCTATTGATTTTCCGCGAAAACCGTGGTATAATCAAATGTCAATTAAAAACAATCTCGGAGGAAAACCATATGGAAAAGAAATTCAGAAGGATCGGCGTGCTCGCTTCCGGCGGAGACGCGCCCGGTATGAACCCGGTCATCCGCGCCGTCACGAGAAGCGCTATCAGGCACGGCGTTGAAGTCGTCGGCATCAAGGGCGGCTACTACGGACTCATCTACGACGACGTCGTACATCTCGGTGCGAGAGACGTCGCCAACGTCATAAATCTCGGAGGAACTTTCCTCTATTCCGCAAGATGCCCTCAGTTCAAAGAGGAGTGGGGCATGGAGAAGGCTATCGAGACGTGCAAAAAGTACGACATCGACGGCATCATCGCCTGCGGCGGCGACGGCACGTTCAGAGGAGCGACCGACCTCTCCAACCACGGTATCCCGACTATCGGCATCCCCGGCACGATCGATAACGATATCACCGCGACCGACTATACGATCGGCTTCGACACGGCTATGAACACGACCGTTCAGATGATCGACCGTCTGCGCGACACGTGCGAGTCTCACGCGAGATGCAACGTCGTCGAGGTCATGGGACGCGAAGCCGGCGGCATCGCGATCAATTCTGCTATCGCCTGCGGCGCGGTCGGATGCATGATCAACGAGCTTCCCTTCGACGAAGAAGCGCTCATGGAAAAAATGAAGAAGCTGCGCGCAGAGGGCAAGCGCGAATTCATCGTAGTAGTAGTCGAGGGCAACCCCTACTATTCCGAAGCTTTCGCAAAG
>CADBTH010000028.1 GCA_902797495.1 uncultured Ruminococcus sp. | reverse complement strand
AGACCTTCAGAAGAGACTTGAGGAACAGCGCATCTCGCTCGAACTCACCGAAGCGGCTAAGGACTTCATCGTCGATTCCGCTTACGATCCGGTCTACGGCGCGCGTCCGCTGAAGAGATTCATGCAGAGCAGCGTGGAAACGCTCCTCGCTAAGAAGATCATCGCAGGCGAGATCGAACCGGACAGCACCGTCACGGTCGATTACGACGGGGAGAAGCTGGTGTGCAGATGACACGGGGCTCCGCCCCTGTGACCCCGCCAAAGGGACGAATCCCTTTGGAAACCCAAAAACAAAAGCAGCCGAAAGCATTCGCTTTCGGCTGTATCTTTTTAAAAGTTTCGGTCGAGCCTTTTCAAAGGCTCGCGGGGCGCGGGGCAGAGCACCGCATCATTTCGCCGCTTCGGCGATAACGTCTACTGCTTTTTTGAGCAGATCGAAGGGAATGTTGAGCGCGGGGAGGAGACGGACTTTATCCTTCGCCTTTAGGACGAGTACCCCGTTCTCCTGACATTTTGCGACGACCTCGGAGGCGTCCTTCGAAGTCTTGATACCGATCATCAGACCCATTCCGGTAACGCCCTCGATGCCGGGCTTACCGGCGAGGGTATTGAAAACGTAATCGGATTTTTCTCTGACTTCCGAGAGAAGCTTTTCGTCTATCCTCGAGACTACGGAGAGCGCCGCGGCGCAGCACACGGGGTTTGCGCCGAACGTCGAGCCGTGAAGACCGGGCGTGAAGGTGTCCTTCACCTTTTCGCCGAGGAGAGTCGCGCCTATCGGAAGTCCTCCGGCGAGTCCCTTCGCGGTCGAAACTATATCGGGCGTCACGCCGAAGTTCTCGTATGCGAAGAACTTTCCGCTTCTTCCGTTTCCGGTCTGAACCTCGTCGAATATCACGAGGAAATTATTTTCTTCTGCCAGCCTGAAGACTTCGTCAATGAATTCTTTTTCGAGCGGAACGACGCCTCCCTCTCCCTGCACCGCCTCCATCATGACGGCGGCGACCTTGTTCGCGGCGACGGCCTCTCTGATGCTGTCCTTGTCGTTGGCCTTTGCCGTGACAAAGCCCTCGGTCAGAGGGGTAAAATCCTTGTGGAAAACGTCCTGCCCCGTAGCGGCGAGAGTCGTTATCGTTCTGCCGTGGAAGCTGTTTTCAAGGGTGATTATCGTGTAACAGTCGGCGCCCTTGTTGTCAGCCGCCCACTTTCTCGCGGCCTTTATCGCGCACTCGTTCGCCTCGGCTCCGGAGTTCGAGAAAAAGACTTTTTTCATTCCGGTGCGCGCGCAGAGCGCTTCCGCGAGATCAGCTCCCGGCTTCGTGTAGTAGAGGTTGGAAGAGTGCTGGATCTTCGACGCCTGCTCCGTTACTGCCGCGAGCCATACGGGGTCGGCGACGCCGAACGAGTTGACCGCGATCCCGCTTCCGAGATCGATATACTCTTTGCCCGCTTCGTCGACTATGACTGAGCCGTGTCCGCCGACCGCCACGACGTCGAACCTGCCGTAAGTATTTGCAATATAAGTGTTAGTCTTTGTTTTCGTATCCATCTTTCAGTCTCCTACGACCATAGTTCCGGCGCCTTCGTCGGTAAGAAGCTCCATGAGGATCGAGTGCGGGACCGTTCCGTTCATTATGACGACGTTCTTTACTCCCTTTTCGATCGCTTCCCTGCAGCATTCGATCTTCGGTATCATGCCGCCCGATATGACGCCCTCCGCCTCAAGGCTCGCCGCCTCGCTGACCGTGATCTCGGGTATCAGCGACGAGGGGTCGCCAACGTCGCGGAGCAGACCTGCGATATCGGTCATCATGATAAGCCTCTCCGCGGACAGCGCGCCTGCGATATACGCCGCCGCCGTGTCGCCGTTCACGTTGAACGTGTTCCCCTGCTTGTCGCAGGCGACGGTCGAGACTACCGGTATGTACCCCTTTTCGAGCATATCCGTCACGACGTCTATGTGTATCTTCGTTATCTTTCCGACGTAGCCCAGCGCCTCGTCCTTGAACGTCGCCTGGATCAGCCTTCCGTCCATACCGGAAACTCCGATGGCGCGCCCGCCCTTCGCCTCGAGAAGAGTGACGAGGGTCTTGTTGACCTTTCCGGCGAGCACCATCTGAACGATATCGACGGTCTCCTTGTCGGTCACGCGAAGTCCGTCGACGAATTCGGGCTTCTTTCCGAGCTTTTCCATCATTTCGGATATCTCGGGGCCGCCCCCGTGAACGAGAACGACCTTGACTCCGATGAGCCACAGAAGAACTATGTCCGTCATGACCTGTTCTTTCAGCTCTTCGTTTATCATCGCGTTGCCGCCGTATTTGATGACGACGGTCTTTCCAACGTATTTTTTAATATTCGGAAGCGCCTGGATAAGGACTTCCGCACGCTCGGCGTTCGAAAGATTGTTAATCATAACGACCTCTTAAGTTCTGTAATCTCCGTTTATGCGGACGTAATCGTACGTCAGATCGCATCCCCACGCGGTGGCGCTTTCCGTTCCGGAATTCAGCTCTACCGCGATCGTGATCTCGCTCTCGAGAAGGATCTCCTTCGCCTTCTCCTCGGAGAAGTCGACTCCCGTACCGTTTTTGCAGACCCCGATCTCACCCGCCGGGGATATGAACGAAACGTCTATCTTCCCGACGTCGACGTCGGCTCCGCTGTAACCTATCGCGCAGAGCACGCGCCCCCAGTTCGCGTCCGCGCCGAACATCGCCGCTTTCGTCAGCGAGGAGCAGATGACGCTCTTCGCGACCGTCTTCGCGACGTCCTTTGAAGCGGCTCCCGTCACGCGGCACTCGAGCCTCTTCGACGCGCCCTCGCCGTCGCCGGCGATCTTCTGGCAGAGGTAGACGTTGACGGTGTTGAGCGCCTTCATGAATGCGTCGAAGTCAGCTCCGTCGCCGGTTATCTCATCGTTCTCCGCCATGCCGTTGGCGAGTACCGTGACCATGTCGTTTGTCGAGGTGTCGCCGTCGACGCTTATCATATTGAACGTATTTTCAATATCCGTTGACAGAGCCTTCTGAAGCATTTCGGGAGATATCGAGACGTCCGTCGTGATGAAGACGAGCATCGTCGCCATATTGGGGTGTATCATTCCCGAGCCCTTGGCGATGCCGCCGATTGTGCAGATCTTTCCGCCTATCTCGAATTCGACCGCGATCTCTTTTTTCTCGGTGTCCGTCGTCATGATGCCTTCCGCAGCCGCGTCGCTTCCGTCCTTTGAGAGTGCGGCGACGAGGTCTCCGACGGAATTCTTTATCGGAGCGATGTCGAGGGGTTGTCCGATGACGCCGGTCGAGGCGACAACGACGTCTGACGCCTTGATACCCGTCGCATCTTCGACGAGCGAACACATAGCCTCAGCTATCTCGATGCCGTTGGCGTTGCAGGTGTTGGCGTTTCCGCTGTTGCAGATGACCGCCTGAGCGACTCCGTCGGCAAGATTTCTTTTATTAACTATCAGCGGCGCGCCCTTGACGAGATTCGTCGTATAGACCGCGGCGGCGGCCGCGGGGCGCTCGCTGACTATGAGAGACAGATCCTTTTTATCCTTGTTCTTCCTGATGCCGCAGTGGATGCCTGCAGCCGTAAACCCTTTCGCGGCGCAAATGCCGCCGGTCACATATTTCATAATATCCTCCGGTATTATAATTCCAGTCCGTATTCGTCGGGGAGACCGAGATGAACGTTCAGGCACTCGATCGCCGCGCCCGACGCGCCTTTTCCGAGGTTGTCGAAACGGGATATGAGGAGTATCCTCTCCTCGTTCCCCGCAACCGTGATCTCCATAGTATCCTTGCCCGACAGAGCGCACGCGGACACGAAACCGTCCTCGTTTAAATTATCATTATACTTCACGAGAGGTGAATTGTAAATACTTTTATAAAGAATCCCGATATCCTCAGCCGTGCGCCCGCAAAGCAGATCCTTTCGGAAGAGCGGAACAGTGACCTCCATCCCGCTGTAAAAGTCGGCGACTATCGGGCAGAACGCCGGCTCCGTTCCGAGTCCGGGGATCGCCTTCATCTCCTTCAGGTGCTTGTGCTGCTGAGATATGCCGTACTGGCGCGGAGCCTTCAGAAGCGGGTCCCTCTCCTCCGACTCGTATTCAGCTATCATCTTTTTGCCGCCCCCGCTGTAACCCGTCAGGGAGAAGCAGGTGAGCGCGGTATCGGGGGATATGAATCCGTTCGCGACGAGCGGATAGACAAGAGACACGAAGCCGCTCGCGTGGCACCCGGGGACGGCTATCCTCTTCGACGAGGCGACCGCCTCGCGGTGAGACGCGGACAGTTCGGGAAAACCGTACGCCCATCCCCCGAGCGTTCTGTGCGCGGTGGAGGTGTCGATCACGGTCACGCGCTCGTTCTCCGTCATCGCGACCGCCTCGCGCGACGCGTCGTCGGGGAGGCACAGGAACGCGACGTCGCACGAGTTCAGCGCCTCGCGGCGGCGCGCGGGATCCTTTCGGTCGTCACCCGTCAGGGTGAATATTTTAACGTCGTCCCTCGCGGACAGTCTCTCAAACAGACGAAGGCCGGTCGTGCCGGCGCTTCCGTCGATAAATATGTCAGTCACAAACAAACTCCTTAAGATATGATATCTGCGCCGCGACGGAATCCTTTCCGCATCCTCCCGCGGAGATCCTCTTTTCGACGCAGTTCTTCAGATCGATCTCGGGATAGAGATCGTCTTCGAATACTTCCGAGAATTTATTATACTCTTCAAGAGTCATTTTTTCAAGTACCGTGTCGTTATCGACGCAATACGCGACGATCTGACCGACCGTCTTGTACGCCGCGCGGAACGGCACGCCCTTCTTCGTCAGATAATCCGCAAGGTCGGTCGCGTTTATAAATCCTTTCTGCGCCGCCGCGAACATATTGTCCTCGAGCACCGTCATCGTCCCGACCATAGGAGCGAAGACCTCGAGGCAGATCTTAACCGTATCTACCGCGTCGAAGATCAGCTCCTTGTCCTCCTGCATATCCTTGTT